>JAISOR010000062.1 GCA_031275535.1 Treponema sp.
CGCCGGATCTTATTTTTTAAACAGCCGTTTTACGGTAATTCTTTTTATTCCCCAGAAGACCCAGAACATGGTAATGATTATACCGAAGCCTATCAGCTGAAAGAAAGGGAATTTTTCCAAATCAGCGAATAAGACGGGTATTAATATTGAAACGCCCTGAACCAGGGTGAGAAAAAACAAAATATAGTTCATCATGGAACTTTCTATGCGGTCAGCCAGATCCCGCTTAGTCTGAAAAACAAATTCCAATTCATTATGGTTGCGCTCATAACGATCGATCTGTTCCTGTATTTTAAAAGCCTTTCTTAACGCATTAAGGGATTTTTTGGATGAAGGATAATTCATCTCAATATCCCAAAAAGTCATTGTTTTAATATAATTCTTTGAAATACGGTGGGTCTCGTGAAGGAAATCGACAGTCGATATTTTTTCGATGCCGTCTATCAGGGATACAATGGAGTTATTGACAATTTGTATGGAAGCTTCTTCAAGCATAAGAAGCTCGATATAGAAAAACACAATGGATTCTTCTTCCAGTCTTTCCTTAACCTTTGCCCTGAAGGAATCAAAAAATTGAAGCAGTACATTTGAACTGGCGCAAAGAAAGGCCCTGTCATACTGGCCTATACCATATTCTGAATTGATGGTGTCCAGAATTTCATTATCGGTAAAACTTCCAAATGCCTCATTGGAAGCATAAATGGTTTCTCCCATTAAAAGGGAAGCTATCTGGTTATTATTCAGAAAGCTTTTTGGCCGGGGGATGGTAAGGCAAATTTTGGGACTTCCCTGTTTATAAATTTCATAACGGGCGGAAAGATAAGTATACAGATTTACCCATTGATTTTTTTGATCAAGAACAAAGATTTGATTCCGTATTATGTTGTCCAAAAGATGGCTTATCAGAAAAGGCGTTGAGAGGGAAACCAGTGACAGCACGGCGCTTGTGCTGCCGTGGTCGATGGAAAGAATGAGGTCCGCATAGGCGGCCTCGCCGATGGGCTTTCCGATACTCTGGTAACTATGGGAAGAAAGTTCCTGGGTAATTTTTATTTTGATTTTGTCCAAGTAATATCTTTTAATCCTGGATTTAAAATCCACGGACAGATTTTTTTCTTCTGATTTTTTTGGCGTTCCGGATTCATATTGGGTCCTAAAATCAAGGCAGCCCAAAAAACCGGCCATTTCTCCTTTTAACTCTTGGCTTACGAGAAGCTCCGCTCTTTTATATTCAAGGGGCACAAAAACAAGTACGTCGCATATAAGACTCCATTCCTTTTCCCTGGTCTGTATCATTTCTTCAAGTTCGCGGTTAATCAGTAAATCGTTATCATGGGGTAAAATTAAATTGTACAGTAAAAGGGGTACCCCATTGCGGACCTCGTAAACTGTTTCGGTGTAATGGGCTAAATTAATATACCTCTGAACGGCAAGGAGTTCATCCCAGGTCAGACTGTAGACATAAGCCCTGGTCTCCTTTGCCGCAATGTTTTCCCTGAAAGAACAAATAGCGCGGTCGGTAAAGGCCTCAAATCCGTGAATAAAAATTTCTTCCTGGGGATTTTTCCTATCCGAGGAACCATCCCCTAAAGCCCGTTTTATTATTTCCGTGTCCGGCAGAAGCAGCTTTATTTCGCCTTCCAGAGAACATTCCGCCGAAGCCTGTTTTTCCCTGTGTATAAAGAAATAGCCGTCCCTTATGGGATTTATCCTAAAACCCCGGCGGCAGTAAATTCCCAGGGAAGCCTCGTTGGAAACATCGCCGGCAATGCTGCAGAATTTGAAATGATCGAGTATTAAATCCAGAAGCCGGCTTCCCAGGCCCTTGTGTCTATGGCTTTGTCTTACCCCTATAGATAGGAGGTAAATTGTTTCATCGTCCGAATCTTCAATGGGCTTATGAATATGATTATAATAAGGCAGGCCGCCGTCAGGCGCAACGCCAAAAATCGCGTTGAACTCTTCCGGATAGTTGTTTCTGGAAGCTTGATAATTAAAGTACAAAATAAAGGCGATAAGCTCGTTCTCGACATATATGCCGTAGGCGCCGCCCTGATTCACGCAAAAGGCAATGTTTTTTTCGAATTCTTTTCTCATTTTGGCGGCCCGGGTTTTGGGGGAGGGGAAAATTTCCCGGTAGTATGGATCTTCAATAAAACATTCGATAAAAAGATCCATTAATGCGTGAAAATCGTTCCGGGTTCCACTCCCCACAAAGTCCGGATTTTTCCCCGGATCGGGCGACGAGCTTTCCTTTCCCCATGCGGAAGCGTAATCGGGGCATATTTGTTCGATTTTGTAATCCATTGATAAAATACTTTATATCGCTAGACATGAAATTTCAAGAGAACGCATCACGTATTAGTCTTATATACATTTGAAGGGTCCCCTGGTAATTATTTAAAATTTTTTGTAACTAGAGCCTGTCCCAAAACTAATTGACTGTGCGCTAAAAGCGCACGGTTTTGGGCCAGGCTCATGGAAAAAGCGGCCGGCAGCCCGCTTTTTCCCCTAAATCCAAGGAAGCTGGGCAAGCAAAGCTTGCCTCCCCAAAAACTGAAGTTTTGGGAAAGCCTCACTATTCAATCGTTCCCTTGCTCTAGTCTAATTTGAACCGCAAATCATTGAAAACATTGCGGTTCTATAGAAATTCGTGCTGTTCATTGAAAAAATTTCAACAAAATTTAGATACGACTGAATAGTGAGCCTGTCCCAAAACTAATTGACTGTGCGTTAAAAGCGCACGGTTTTGGGCCAGGCTCATGGAAAAAGTGGCCGGCAGCCCGCTTTTTCCCCTAAATCCAAGGAAGCTGGGCAAGCAAAGCTTGCCTCCCCAAAAACTGAAGTTTTGGGAAAGCCTCTAGTTACAAATTTTTATATTATTTATCATAGATATAAAAAAATTATTAAAAACCAGTTGATCTTTTTCTACGCATTTGATATAGTTAACCTCACTTTGGGTTATTTTTCGGTATCCGTGGAGGGTTGCCGTTTTTTTAAGGGAGTTTTTAGCTCATGCCTACAATTAATCAGTTGGTTCGTTTTGGCCGGCAGCAGATTACCGCTAAAACGAAGTCGCCGGCGCTTCAGTCCTGTCCCCAAAAACGCGGGGTCTGTACCCGGGTCATGACGGTTACCCCGAAAAAGCCGAATTCGGCGCTTCGGAAGGTCGCCAGGGTACGCCTTTCCCATGGTACGGAGGTAACCGCCTATATTCCCGGCATCGGCCATAACCTGCAGGAACACTCGGTGGTTCTGGTCCGGGGCGGCAGGGTTAAGGACCTTCCCGGGGTCCGTTATCATATTATCCGGGGCGCCAAGGATACCCTGGGCGTGGAAGACCGCAAGCGGAGCCGGTCCAAGTACGGCGCGAAACGGCCTAAGGCGTAAGGGGCGGCAGATGGGACGTAAAAAGAAAACCGTGGATCGGGGCATTTTGCCGGATCCTAAGTACAACAGCGTGGTGGTTTCAAAATTTGTAAACCGTATGATGTGGGAGGGGAAACGCTCGGTGGCCCTTCGCATTGTACACGATGCCCTGGGAACGCTTCAGGCCAAGGCCGATAAGGACCCGCTGGAAGTTTTTCTCAAGGCCATTGAGAACGTAAAGCCCAACATAGAGGTCAAATCCCGGCGGGTCGGGGGGGCCACCTACCAGGTTCCGGTGGAAATCCGGGAATCCCGGCGGGAAGCCCTGGGGATGCGCTGGATTATTACCGCCGCCCGGGCGCGGTCCGGCCATGGCATGGATGAACGGCTTGCGGCGGAGCTTCTGGACGCCTATAATAATACGGGAACGGCTTTTAAAAAGAAAGAAGATACCCATAAAATGGCGGAGGCAAATAAGGCTTTTGCCCACTATCGGTGGTAAATATAGAGGGAGAATCAGAGGGATTCTCTTCGGCATAAAAAATTAAAACCCTGTTTTAGTTTTTGATGTTCTTTGAAATAGTTTGTCCGGCGGCGGTCTTTCGCCGGATAATGGTTACTGCGTCGTGCGGATTGTCGGGGAGGTGGAAAGAAAAAGTCTATTGGTCATCGATAATTGCTCTGTTGATGATGCCGGCGCGGGGTCTCGATAATCCAAACCGATCATCAGAAAAGTTTGGAAGGGGGTAAGCGGTGTTTTTACTCCCTTGTTTGGCGTTGTTTAAGATGAGATAGGTGGAACGGGACGATTGGTATAAGGGAAGCCGTGCATAATCGGCGGGGCTTCATTTACTGCTCGTATTCGCTTCTTCTCTTCTTAAAACAATCTCTATAGTTCTATAAAATATAATAAGTTTCGCGGTATGCGGACTTGTTCTGTATGGCTTGCGTCCTTTTGGGCGATGGGCTATACTGCATAACCCCCGGGTCGTCATGGCCCTGAGGATGTGATAGAGAATTTAATTTGTGTGCCCAAAAATGCAAGGAGGACACGTCATGGCAAAAGATAAGTTCAATCGAACAAAGATTCACATGAATGTCGGAACCATTGGTCACGTAGATCATGGAAAAACCACCCTTTCGGCCGCGATAACCATGCACTGTGGTAAAAAATACGGTGATAAGGTAATGAAGTATGATGAAATTGACAATGCGCCGGAGGAAAAAGCCCGGGGTATCACCATCAATACCCGCCACCTTGAGTATCAGTCCGAGAAGCGGCACTATGCCCACATCGACTGTCCCGGTCATGCGGACTATATCAAAAACATGATCACCGGCGCGGCCCAGATGGACGGCGCCATCCTGGTGGTATCCGCCCCGGATTCGGTTATGCCCCAGACCAGGGAGCATATCATCCTGGCCCGGCAGGTAGGGGTTCCCCACATGATCGTGTTTTTGAACAAGGTCGATCTGGTGGACGATCCCGAACTCATCGAATTGGTGGAAGAGGAAGTAAAGGAAGTGCTTACCGCCAACGGGTTCCCCGGTGATGAGGTTCCTATTATTAAGGGGTCTGCGTTCCAGGCTATGACCGAGCCCGATAATCCGGAGGCCACCAAGTGTGTAGACGAACTCCTTGAGGCTATGGACAGCTACTTCCCCGATCCTGAACGGGATGACGCTAAGCCCTTTATCATGCCCATCGAAGACGTATTCACCATTCCCGGCCGCGGTACGGTTGTTACCGGTAAGGTTGAACGGGGCATTGTAAAACTGAACGAAGAAATCGAAATCGTAGGGATTAAGCCCACCAAAAAAACCGTTATTACCGGAATCGAAATGTTTAACAAGCTCCTGGAAGAAGGACAGGCCGGTGATAATATCGGCGCCCTGCTCCGGGGTATTGAAAAGAAGGAAGTTGAACGCGGCCAGGTTCTTGCCAAGCCCGGTTCTATTACCCCCCACAGCAAGTTCAAAGGTCAGATCTACTGCCTTTCCAAGGAAGAAGGCGGCCGTCACAGCCCCTTCTTTACCGGGTACCGGCCCCAGTTCTACTTTAGAACTACCGATATTACCGGTACGGTTAAGCTGCCCGAGGGCAAGGAAATGGTCATGCCCGGAGACAACACCGAGATTTTTGGCGAGCTGATCCACCCCATTGCCATGGAGAAGGGGCTCCGTTTTGCTATCCGCGAGGGTGGAAAGACGGTGGCTTCCGGGCAGGTTGTTGAGATCATCGAATAAAGGTTGCAGTGATTGAGGCGGACCCTGGGACGATTCCCGGGTCCCCCCATCGGAGGAATAATGGCTAAGGAACGAATTCGCGTGCGTTTACGCGGCTTCGATGTGGAATTAATCGATCAGAGCGCGAAGTCCATCGTTCAAACGGTACAGAAGGCGGGGGCAAAGGTCACCGGACCTATCCCCCTTCCAACCCGGATTAACAAGGTAACGGTGCTTCGTTCTCCTCATGTGAATAAAAAGTCCCGTGAGCAGTTTGAGATGCGGACCCATAAACGGCTGATCGATATAATAAATCCTTCCTCGGAAGTGATGGATTCGCTTATGAAACTGGAGCTTCCCGCAGGGGTGGATGTGGAGATAAAGCAATAGGGTAATTCTGAAAATCACCCTGGTATTTTTAAGGCAGACGGTCCCGGGGCCCGGATCTTTGGTCTGGGGATAGCGTGCTTAATAGAGTTTGGAGTTTAACCATGTTGGGGCTAATGGCCAAGAAAGTGGGCATGACACAGATCTTTGACGATGGGGGCAATCTTATTCCCGTAACGGTGTTGCGGGTCGATCCAAATATCGTTATTGCCCAAAAGACCCAGGAAAAGGACGGCTATTCCGCCCTGGTCCTGGGGGTGGACGATCTAAAACAGAGCAGGGTAACCAAGCCCTATGCGGGACAATTTTCGGAAAACATTACGCCTAAAAGGCGTATTAGGGAATTTCGGGACTTTGAGAAAGAGGCCGCCGTTGGAGACGCCCTGGGGGTAGAACTTTTTGAGGGATGCCGCTATGTGGATGTAAGCGGTATTTCCAAGGGGAAGGGCTTTCAAGGGGTGATGAAGCGCTGGGGTTTTGGCGGAGGCCGCAGGACCCATGGCTCCAAGTTCCACCGCGAGCCGGGATCGACCGGACAGTCCACGTACCCCGGCCGCACGTTTAAGAACGTAAAACTGCCGGGGCGTATGGGCCGGGAGCGGGTTACGGTTCTTAGCCTAAGGGTCGTCAAGGTGGATGTTGATAACCGGCTCATCATGGTTCATGGCGCCGTTCCCGGTATAAACAAGGGTCTGGTTGTAGTCAGGGCAGCGGTGAAAAAGTAAGGGCGTTGAAGGAAAACGGGGAAAGCAATGAATCGGACAGTGTATTCCATTGATGGCAAGGAGCTTCGGAGTATCCAACTGGATGACGCCGTATTTGGTCTTCCGGTGAACGAGGATGTTATCTGGTATGCCATAAATAATGAGCTTGCTAATAAGCGGCTGGGTACCGCCAGCACCCGGGACCGGGGCGAGGTCCATGGTTCCAATGCCAAGCCTTATAAGCAGAAGGGCACCGGCCGGGCTCGCCGGGGGGATAAGAAGTCCCCTATTAGTGTCGGAGGGGGCGTTGTGTTTGGGCCCAAACCCAGGGATTTTTCCTATTCAATCCCCAAGAAGGCCAAACGGCTCGCCCTTAAAACTATTTTAAGTTTAAAGGTTCAGAGCGATACCTTGAAAATCGTTGAGGATTTTTCAATCGAGTCGGGAAAAACCAGGGATCTGGCGGGGCTTTTAAAGAATTTTGGCGATGATGAGCGGACCGTGGTCATCCTGAAAGACAATGACCCCCTGGTCAAGCGGGCGGGCGCCAATATCCCCTGGCTCAGCTTCCTCTCCTATAACCGCCTCCGGGCCCACGATCTTTTTTATGGACGCCGGGTTATTTTACTGGAATCGGCCGCTAAAAATCTTAACGCCTTTTATGGCGCCCAAAACGAGGAGGCCGCTGAATGACGATCTTCGAAAAGATCCTAATCGAACCGGTACTTTCCGAAAAGGCGAACTCCCTTAGGGAGGAAGGAAAGTACGTATTTAAGGTTGATCCTGCCGCTACAAAAATACAAATAAAAGAAGCGGTTCGCCGGCTTTTTAACGTGCATCCCATTTCCTGTACGGTAATGGTGGTCGGCGGTAAGCCGAAGCGGCAGCGGAACCGGTCCGGTTATACCGCATCCTGGAAAAAGGCTATTGTCCGTCTTCCCAAGGACGAAAAAATAAGCCTCTTTGAGGGAGTATAAGGGAAAATACAATGGGAATAAAAACGTATAAACCTATAACAGCGGGGATGCGGCAGTGGATCAGCCTGGATTATTCCGGCCTTTCCAAACATGCCAGGCCCGAAAAGTCCCTGACCAGCGGCCGTTCGGAAAAGGCGGGCCGGGACACGAATGGGCGCATCAGTGTCCGGCATAAGGGCGGCGGCCATAAGCGGCGCTACCGGACCGTTGATTTTAAGAGGGACAAGATCGGCGTTCCCGGCGTAGTGGCGACCATCGAGTATGATCCCAACCGCAGCGCCAATATCGCCCTGGTGAAGTATGCCGATGGGGACAAGCGCTATATTATCGCGCCCAAGGATCTAAAAGAGGGGGCCAAAATCATGAGCGGCCCCGACGCTGCCATTGAGACCGGTAATGCCCTGCCTCTGGAAAATATTCCCCTGGGCTTTATGGTTCATAACATTGAATTGACCCTGGGCAGGGGCGGCCAGATGGCCCGTTCCGCCGGCTCCGGCGCGCTTATCGCCGCTAAAGAAGGGGATTATGTTACCCTAAAGCTCCCCTCCGGCGAGATGCGTATGGTTTTTAAAAAGTGCTGCGCCACCGTCGGCGTGGTGGGAAACGAGGACCACATGAACACCCAGCTTGGCAAGGCGGGGCGTAAGCGCTGGCTGGGGGTCCGGCCCACGGTTCGCGGCATGGCCATGAACCCGGTGGATCACCCCCATGGCGGCGGTGAGGGGAAAAACAAGGGCATCAACCCCGTTACTCCCTGGGGACAACCGACAAAGGGATACAAAACCCGGAATAAGCATAAACCTTCATCCCGGTTTATCATAAGCCGTGGTAAGAAGAAATAGGAGGAAGGGTGTCAAGATCCATTAAGAAGGGGCCCTTCATAGAGAAGAGTCTCTATAAGAAAGTGCTGGAAATGAGCAAGGTGGGGGATAGGAAGATGATTAAAACCTATTCCCGCTGTTCAACCATCATTCCCGAGATGGTGGGGGGGACCATTTCCGTTTATAACGGAAAGACCTGGATTCCCGTATATATTACGGAAAATCTGGTTGGTCATAAGCTTGGTGAATTCGCTCCTACCCGGATCTTCAGGGGACATGCGGGTTCGGATAAGAAAGCCGCTAAACAGTAGGAAAATAGTATGGAAACGAAAAATGCTTCCACCGGAAGCAAGGCTTCCGCCGGAAGCGCCGGTTACCGGGCGGTAACGAAGTTCCTCATCGCCTCTCCCTATAAGGTCAGGCCGGTGGCCGATTTGATCCGCCGCAAACCCTATCCGGAGGCTATGTCGGTGCTGGAGAATATGCCCCATAAGGGCGCCCGGCTTATCCGTAAGACCGTAAAGTCCGCCGCCTCGAATGCGTTGAATAAAAACAAGCAGCTTGATGAAGATATGCTCTATGTCAAGGAAGTGTTTATCGATGAAGGCCCCCGGATGAAGCGGATATGGTTTCGGGCCCGGGGCCGGGCGGATATGCTTCTTAAAAGACTGTGCCACATTACCGTGGTAATTGATGAGACCGGAAAGGCGGGGGATTAAAGTGGGACAAAAGGTTAATCCAATCGGATTGCGGATAGGTATCAATAAAACATGGGCCTCCCGTTGGTATGTGGACCCTAAGGAATACGCCAATACCCTGCATGAGGATCTCAAACTTCGCAAGTTTATTTTGGATATGCCCGAGACCAAGGGCGCGGATATTGCCGAACTGGAAATTATCCGGCATCCCCAGCGGATTACCATCGTAATTCATACCGCCCGGCCGGGGGTTATTATTGGCCTTAAGGGCGCTAATATCGAAAAGATCGGCGCCGAACTCCAGAAGCTGGTGGCCAAGAAAATTCAGATCAAGATCAAAGAGGTCCGCAACGCCGATAATAATGCCCAGATTGTCGCCCAAAACATCGCCCGCCAGCTTTTGGCCCGGGGGTCTTTCCGGCGGACCATGAAGCAGGCCATCACCAATGCCATAAAGAAGGGCAATGCCCAGGGCGTTAAGGTCCGGCTTTCCGGCCGGCTTGGGGGCGCCGAAATGTCCCGGACCGAGGAGGCCAAGGAGGGGCGGATACCCCTGCATACCCTCCGGGCGGATATTGATTACGGCTTCGCAGAGGCCCACACCACCTTTGGCGTCATTGGCGTCAAGGTATGGGTCTATAATGGCATGAAATACGGCAAGGAACAAAAAGAGGATGCGGGTGTCCTTGTCCGAAAACGGCGTGAACGCGCCCCCGCAAGGAGTTAAATATGCTGAGTCCAAAGCGTGTAAAACGCCGTAAAGTACAGCGCGGTAATATGCCGGGAAACGCCACCCGGGGGAATACGGTGGTCTTTGGGGACTACGGTTTGGTTGCCCTGGACCGGATGTGGATTACCAACCGGCAGATTGAGGCCGCCCGTATCGCCATGAACCGTCATGTTAAACGGGGCGGGAAACTGTGGATTCGGATCTTCCCGGATAAGCCCTATTCCAAAAAACCCGCGGAAACCCGCATGGGCAAGGGAAAGGGAGCGCCGGAATACTGGGTCGCCGTGGTAAAGCCGGGGACGGTTATGTTTGAACTTGGGGGCATTGATAAAACCCTGGCGGAGGAAGCCATGACTCTGGCCGGTTCCAAGCTGCCCATCAAAACCAAGTTCGTGGCCCGTTCCGATTTTGAACTGGGCGCATAAAGGAAGCGGGTATGAAGAATTCGTTTAAGAATTTAACTTTCCCCGAGCTCAAGGCTAAGCGGGATGAACTCAACAAGAAATACATGGAACTCCGTTTTCAGATTGTGATCGGCCATGTGGACAATCCGCTTCAAAAGCGTATTATGCGCCGGCAGATTGCCCGGCTTAATACGTTAATCCGGCAGCATGAGCGGGCCTCGGAGGCGTAACATAATTTTTGAAAAGGATTTTCAAAAATTTGTTTAAGGAGAATACGGTGGAAGAGCAGGTTGTTGCGGTAAAGCAAAAGGCAAAGAGCGGTAAAAAAGAGTTTGTAGGAATTGTAAAAAGCGACAAGATGGAGAAAACCATTGTGGTCGCGGTGGAGACCAAGACCCTGCATCCTCTGTATAAGAAATATATTACCCGGAGCAAGAAGGTTAAGGCCCACGATGAGGCCAATGAGGCGAAAGTTGGCGACCGGGTAAGGGTTGTGGAATGTCGTCCTATCAGCAAGGAGAAATGCTGGAGGCTTGCGGCGATTCTTGAACGGGCACAATAAGGGGAGTAGCAAAGATGATTCAAGTGGAGACTTTCCTGAACGTGGCCGACAATTCAGGCGCCAAGGTGGTTCAGTGTATTAAGGTCCTTGGCGGTTCCAAGCGCAAGTACGCCGGTATCGGCGATATTATTGTGGTGGCGGTTAAGGATGCCCTGCCGACATCGACTATAAAGAAGGGCTCCGTGGAGAAAGCGGTGGTGGTACGCACCCATAAGGAATATCGTCGTCCCGACGGTACCTATATCCGGTTCGACGATAATGCCTGTGTTATTATCGACGCAAGTTTAAACCCCAAGGGGAAGCGTATCTTTGGGCCCGTAGCCCGGGAACTGCGCGAGAAGGATTATATGAAAATTGTATCCCTCGCCCCCGAGGTGTTATAGGATTTAGAGAATGTACGGCCCTGCGGCCGTACGCGAAAGAAGGAGCGGTAATATGACAGCGAATGTACAACATAAATATAAACTGAAGAAAGAAGATACCGTCCAGATCATTGCGGGCAAGGACAAAGGTAAGCGGGGGCGTATCTTAAAGATCCTCCGTGATAAAGACCGGGTTGTGGTGGAAGGCGCCAATATCGTTAAAAAGGCGCAAAAACGCCGGAGCCAGCAGGACCGGGGCGGTATCGTTGAGATAGAAGCGGCGATCCACAGTTCCAATGTGATGATCGTGTGTAAAAAATGCGGGCCTACCCGGATAGGGTACAAGGTGGACCCGTCCCAGGGTCCTAAGGGCGTCAAGACCCGGGTCTGTAAAAAATGCGGAGAGGCCTTATAATGAAGAACTACGAACCGCGGCTCAAAAAAATATACAAGGAGCAGATTGCCCCGGAGTTGTTCAAAGAGTTTGGCTATAAATCACCCATGCAGACCCCCAGGCTGGAAAAGATCATCGTCAGCATGGGGGTAGGCGAAGCCCTTCAAAACAAGAAATTCCTTGATGCGGCGGTGGACGATCTTACCCTGATTACGGGCCAGAAGGCGATAAAGACCAAGGCCCGTAAAAGTATCGCTAACTTTAAGATCCGTGCGGGTCAGGAAATCGGCGTCAAGGTTACCCTGCGGGGAGCCATGATGTATGAATTTCTGGATAGATTAGTGAATGTCGCGTTGCCCCGGGTTAAGGATTTTCGCGGCGTTAATCAGAATGCGTTCGATGGCCATGGAAATTTTTCTCTCGGTATTACCGAGCAGATCATTTTCCCGGAAATCGATTTTGATAAGATCGAACGTGTAGCCGGACTCAATGTCGCCATCGTAACGACGGCGAAGACCGACGCGGAGGCTAAGGCCTTCCTCGCCAAGTTCGGTATGCCCTTCAGGAAGTAAGAGGAGTATACATGGCAAGAAAAGCGATGATTATCAAGGCTCTGCGGACGCCTAAATATAAGACCAGAAAAGTGCATCGATGCAGGATCTGCGGACGGGCCAGGGGCTATCTGCGGAAATATGAAATGTGCCGCCTTTGCTTTCGCAAGCTTGCGAGCGAAGGACTTATTCCCGGCGTCACTAAATCAAGTTGGTAAGGTAGGAGAAAAGGATGAGCGTTTCTGATCCCGTCGCGGATATGCTGACCAAGATCCGGAATGCCGGAATGGCAAAGCATGAAAAGGTTGATATCCCTACCTCCAAGTTAAAGCTTGAGATCGTTAAGATTTTAAAGACCGAAGGGTATATCAAGAATTTTAAGAAGGTTAATCAGGATGGGGCTAATACCATCCGGGTTTTCCTCAAATACGATGAAGAAACCGGACCGGTTATTCATGGCATAGAGAAGGTATCCAAACCCGGCCGCCGGGTGTATACCGGCTATAAAACCATGCCCAGGGTGTATAACGGATATGGAACCCTTATCGTTTCAACGTCGATAGGGGTTACCACCGGAAAAAAGGCCGCCGAAAAGAAAGTCGGCGGGGAAGTTATCTGTACTGTTTGGTAAGAGGGAAATTATGTCGCGTATCGGAAAAACACCGGTTAAGATTCCTCCGGGGGTAAAGGTCAGCTTTCAGGATGAGGTGATGACCGTAGAAGGCCCCAAGGGGAAACTGAGCCAAAAGTATCATCCCGTCATAACCTTTGAAACCCAAGGGGACGTGATTGTGGTTGGCAGGGTAAACGAAGAGAAGCAGACCCGGGCCTTCCATGGTTTGTACCGTAATTTGCTTAACAATATGGTAATTGGGGTATCTTCGGGATTCAGCCGGGCTTTGATCATCACCGGCGTAGGATACCGGGCGGAGGTGCAGGGCAATCTCCTGTCCATGAACCTGGGGTATTCCAACGAGCTTTTTGTGGGTATCCCCGAAGGGCTTTTGGTAAGCGCCGAACCGAATGGCAAGGTGGTCATAAGCGGTATCGATAAGCAGCGGGTCGGAGAATTTGCCTCTCAGATTCGGAAGCTCCGGCTCCCCGAACCCTATAAGGGAAAGGGTATCCGGTATGAAGACGAACAGATCAGAAGGAAAGTCGGTAAATCCGGCGTTAAATAGGGTTAAACTATGCTGCGAAAAATGGTTGAAAAAGACAGAAAGCGGTTTAAAAGAAAGGTCCATATCCGGAAGGGTATTTCCGGCACCGCGGAGCGGCCCCGGATGAGCGTTACCCGGAGCAACCGGGCCCTGTCCATACAGATTATCGATGACGCCAAGGGGCATACCCTTGCATCCGCCTCGACGCTGGAAAAAGAGCTAAGAACCATCAAGCCGACGGTGGAAGGGGCGGCCCAATTAGGGGAAATCATGGGGAAACGGCTTCTGGAGAAGAACATTACCACCGTGGTTTTTGACAGGAACGGTTATTTATATCATGGCCTGGTAAAAGCAATGGCCGACGGAGCCCGGAAAGCCGGGATTCAGTTCTAGGGGGCGGAATGGAACATTCACGGGAAAGAGATCGGGATAGAAATTATCAGGATAAAGAAAAGGAATTTGTCGAAAAGCTGGGACAACTCAACAGGACCGCCAAGGTAGTCAAGGGCGGCCGCCGCTTTTCCTTTTCCGCCCTTTCGGTTGTGGGGGATCGGAAAGGCAATGTGGGATACGGTTTCGGAAAGGCCAACGATGTCTCCGAGGCTATCCGCAAAAGCATCGAAAAGGCCAAGCGTAATCTGATAAAGCTTCCTATTAAAAACGGCACCATCCCCCACGAGATTCAGGGGATTTTCAAGTCGTCGGTGGTCCTGTTAAAGCCCGCCTGTTCCGGTACCGGCATTATCGCCGGAGGCCCGGTGCGGGCAATCATGGAAGCCGGGGGAATAACCGATGTCCTGAGCAAGTCCATTGGCGCCTCGAGCCAGTATAATGTGGTAAAAGCGACCTTCGCCTGTATCAGCCGGATGATGGACGCTAAGATGATAGCTAAAAACCGGGGAAAGTCCCTGGGTGAATTGTGGGGTTAGGGATATGGCACAGAGGATAAGAATTCGCCTTGCACGCAGTACCATCGGCGCGCTTCCCAAGCAGCGGGCTACCGTGAGGTCCCTGGGGCTGCGGAAGATTGGATCCTCCGTTGAACAGGAATCCAGCCCCGCTATTCTGGGGATGGTTAAGGTTGTTTCCCATCTGGTCACGGTGGAGGAGATTAAATAATGCACGATTTTGATCTGCATGCCCCCGAGGGGGCTAATAAACGCAAGCGTATCATAGGCCGGGGCCAAGGATCGGGACGGGGAACCACCGCGGGAAAGGGTAATAAGGGACAACATTCCCGGTCCGGCGGTAAAACCTATGTGGGTTTTGAAGGCGGACAGATGCCCTTATACCGGCGTCTTGCCCACCGGGGCTTTTCGAATTATCCCTTTAAGAAGGTTTTCCAGGTGGTAAACCTGGGGGAAATTGAGAAGCGTTACGATAACGGAGAAACCGTGGATTCGGGAACGCTGATTCTGAAGGGGCTGATAAAGAAGGCGGTGCCGGTTAAGATCCTCGGAAATGGGGAATTGACCAAAAAACTCAACTTCAAGATCACGGCCATGTCCGCTTCGGCTAAAGAGAAGATTGAGAAGGCCGGCGGGTCCGTCGTTGCCGCCAAGGGCGGTGGTGAAGCCGCTTCATCCGGCGTATAACGCGTTGTAAGAGGAAATACATGGCTAATCCATTGGTTGGAATCTTTAGAGTAAAGGAATTACGGGAACGCATTTTTTTCACGGTATTGATGCTGGTTGTTTTTCGCCTGGGGGCGGTACTCCCTATACCGGGGATCAATGTCCGGGAATTGAACGCGTACTTCCTTTCCCAGCAGAATTCGGGAAACGCCATTATCGATTATCTTGATTTTTTTGCCGGCGGCGCTTTCTCAAACTTTTCGATCTTCATGCTTGGGATCATGCCCTACATTTCCATGTCGATCATCATGCAGCTGCTCCTCATCGTTTTTCCCCGCTTAAAGAAGATATCCCAGGAAGAGGGGGGGAAGAAGAAGATACAGATGTATCAACGGGTGGGTACCGTGGCGGTCTGTCTTATTCAGTCCTTTGCGGTTACCCAGTATGCCCAAAGCATCTCCCGGAGCGTGGAAAACCTGCTGAGTATGGATCTCCTCTCCTTTACCCTTATCGCCATGCTCACCGTAACCACCGGGACCATGTTCCTTATGTGGATAGGCGAACAGATTACCCGGCGGGGTATCGGAAACGGCATTTCCCTCCTGATCTTTGCCGGTATCGTGGCCCGGCTTCCCCAGGCTATCTGGGAACTTATCGGCCGGGTGCGGAATGGGGACCTTAACCTGGTCTTTGTGATAGTGGTCTTTGCCCTCTTCGTCGCCGTGGTGGCCCTGGTAATATTTGAACAGCAGGGGCAGCGCAAGATCCCGGTTCATTATGCGAAACGGGTAGTAGGACGGAGGATGTACGGCGCGCAGAACACCTATATCCCCTTTAAAATCAACCCCTCCGGGGTAATTCCGGTAATTTTTGCCTCATCCATCCTGACCTTTCCCCTGCAAATCGCCTCTACCATAGGGGGGAATGTGTCCTGGCTTGCGGCGCTTTCCCGGGTCCTTACCCCCCGGGGCTTGTTGTATAATGTGCTTTATACCCTGCTCATCGTGTTTTTTGCCTATTTTTATACCCAGGTTAGCTTGAACCCCATAGAGATAGCTAAAAACATCCGTGAGAACGGAGGATCTATTCCGGGTATTAGGACGGAACGGATCGAGGAGTATCTTACCAAAATATTGAACCGTATTGTACTCCCCGGATCCCTCTATTTGGCGGTGATAGCGGTCCTTCCCACTATCATTCAGCATCTTTTCAATTTTCCCTCCTCCATTTCGTATCTTATGGGGGGGACTTCCCTCCTGATTCTGGTGGGGGTTGATTTAGATACCATGAGCCAGATTGAGGCCCTGCTGAAGATGCACCACCATGAGGGATTAACCAGGAAGGGCCGTCTCCGGGGCCGGAATTTGTAGTTTGGGGCCGAAAAGGGGGAGGGTCCCCCTTGGCGAATTGCGTAAAATTCGCTTTAATAGGAATCTGACCCTCTGTTCTGTTTTAAGGACAGGGGGATGTATTATTAAGGGAGAAGATGGGATGAAAGTCCGGACAAGTGTTAAACCAATTTGCGATAAGTGTAAGGTCATTAAACGGAACGGCATTATCCGTATCGTTTGCCAGAATCCGAAGCATAAACAGAAACAGGGTTAGGAGCGTTTTATGGCACGTATAGCGGGGGTCGATCTCCCCAATAAACATGTAAACATTGCTTTGACCTATGTTTTTGGCATTGGCCGGTCCAGCGCCGATGAAATCTGCGTCAAGGCAAAAATCGATCCCCTGCGGCTTATCAACGAGCTGTCCCAGGAGGAATTGAATGAACTGCGGCAGCTTATTGAAAACGATTATAAAGTTGAAGGACGTTTACGCACGGAGATAGCCTTAAATATTAAGCGGCTTATGGATATTGGCTGTTACCGGGGTTTGCGGCACCGGAAAGGGCTGCCCCTGCGGGGACAGCGGACAAGGACTAACGCCCGTACCCGGAAGGGTAAAAAGAAGACCGTTGCGGGTAAAAAGAAGTAGGATAATTCGGAGGAGAGAGTGGCTGCTAATACGAAGAAGCGAAAAGAGAAAAAGTCCGTATACGAAGGAAACGTATATATTCAAGCTACGTTTAATAACACGATTGTGACCATTACCGATCTTATGGGTAATGCTATATCCTGGGCGAGTTCCGGGGGGCTTGGATTCCGGGGAGCTAAAAAATCGACCCCCTTTGCGGCCCAAACCGTTACCGAAACCGCGGCCCAGAAGGCTCTTCAGGTAGGATTGCGGGAAGTGCATGTGTATGTTAAGGGACCTGGTATAGGGCGCGAATCGGCGATTCGTCAGCTTGGTGCGCTGGGTATTAAGGTAAAGTCTATCAATGATGTTACCCCGATTCCGCATAACGGCTGCAGGCCGCGGAAAACAAGGCGTATCTAAGAAGGGGAAGGAATAATGGCGAGATATATTGGACCGGTTTGCCGGCTCTGCCGGGTGGAGCAGAAGAAATTGATGCTGAAGGGGGATCGCTGCAGGAGCGATAAATGCCCTATTAATAGAAAACGGCCCGCTCCGGGAAAGGACCCTAAGGCAAGGGCGGGAAAACGGTCGGATTATGGCGTCCAGCTTAGGGAAAAACAGAAACTGAAGAGAATATACGGTATGCAGGAACGGCAGTTTAGCCTTTTCTTTGAACGGGCCCTTCGTATGCCCGGCATTACGGGGGAGAATTTGTTTGTATTATTGGAACGCAGGCTCGATAATGTAGTATATAGGCTGCGATTTGCGGCAAGCCGGAGTCAGGCCCGGCAGCTTGTACTGCATGGTCATGTGACGGTAAACGGAAAACGGGTGAATGTGCCGTCGTTTTTGGTACGGCCCGAGGATGTAATTGAGATTAAGGAACACAGCAGAAACCTGGTAATTGTTAAAGAGGCGCTTAAGGAATTCGGTAAAGCCGGAGTCATGCCATGGCTCCAGCTTGATCCTGATACCATGAAAGGGACGTTTCTGGCAGCCCCGCGTCGCAGTGATATAACTGATTTGGCGGACATCAAAGAACAGATGATCGTCGAATTATATTCTAAATAAGGAGTCTCCATGGCCCGTAAGAACCTCCTTAAAGGATTCAAACGTCCGAAAGGCATCACCTTTGAGCATGGTGAACTTAAATCTAATTATGGGAAGTTCATTGCCGCTCCCTTTGAACCGGGATTCGGCACGACCGTGGGCAACACCTTGCGAAGGGTCCTCCTTTCCTCAATTCAAGGATATGCGATTACGGCGGTCAAGATTACTTCCTATGACGCCGATGGTGTTGCCCATAATGTTTCCAGTGAATTTGAAACGGTTCCCAATATCGTTGAAGATACCCTGGAGGTAATCAATAACCTCAAACAGATCCGGCTTAGGCTTCCCCCTGAGGTGGAACAGGATATTCTCCTCTATGAGTGGTCAGGAAAGAGCGAAATCAAGAGCGACGACTTTGAACGGACCGGACAGGTTGAGGTATTAAGCTCCGGACAGCATATCATGACCCTTATGGATAATGCCCGGCTGGAGCTTGAGGTTCAGATCGATCTTGGCCGCGGGTATATCCCCTCTGAGGTGAATGAACGGTATGTGGATGTGATTGGTACCATCCCCATGGACGCCATTTTCTCGCCGGTAAAGAAGGTTAAATTCGCCGTGGAGCCGACCAGGGTGGGGCAGCGCAGCGATTATGATAAGCTTGTCCTTGAAATATGGACCGACGGGACCATAAAGCCCGACGACGCCCTGGCGGAGGCCGCAAAGATCTCCAAGGATCATTTTTCGATATTCATCAATTTTGACGAAAACAATCTGGGCGTCGATGAAGATATGGATGAGGATGATGAGCGGATCCGGCAGATATTGAATACCCCGGTGGAAGAACTGGAATTATCGGTCCGGTCTTCCAACTGTCTTAAAAACGCCAATATTAAAACCATTGGGGAACTGACCCGCAAAACTGAGGATGATATCGCCAAGACCCGTAATTTTGGGAAGAAGTCCCTCCAGGAAATAAAAGAAAAGCTTAAAGAGTGGAATCTAAGCTTTGGCATAACCGATATGAACATACTGAGAAACGCGGTAAAGATTACCCCTCAAAAGGAAGAAGAAGATGAAGCATAGAAGAGGTTTTAACCCCCTTGAACGGACAGCGGCTCACCGGAAAGCCCTTCATCGCAGCATGGTGACTTCTTTATTCAGATATGAAAGGATCAGGACCACCAAAGCGAAGGCCCTGGAGATACGCCGGAGCGCCGAGAGGCTGATAACCCGGGCAAAGGTTGATTCGGTTCACAACCGGCGTATTGTTTCCAGCCGTCTGTATGATGAGGGTATCGTGGCAAAGCTCTTTACCGATATTGCCAAACGGATGAAAGAACGGCCCGGCGGATATACCCGGATTCTCAAGCTTGGGGAACGGTTTGGGGATGCCTCGGAAGTTGTCATCCTGGAGTTGGTGGATTATAAGGTCGATACCGGCGAAGCCGCGGATAAGAAGGGTAAAAAGGCTGCCAAGGAAGATAAAAAGGCATCGGCGGATAGGGCCTCAAATGAAAAGAAAAGTTCCGGCAAGGCTAAGGCGGCTCCAAAGGCAAAAGCCAAAGCGGCTCAGTAAAGGGAGACAGGGAAATGTCTAAAGCGCATAGAGGTAAGGGAATTCGGGAACTTGCGTCCCGGGGAAGGGGCCGGTGTCCGGTCTGCGATAGAACCAATGTAAAGGTCTTATATGAACAGGATGCGGGGGATACGAAGGTTAAGATCTGCAAGACCTGTAAGGCCGCTATAAAGCACGGCAAGAAGAGCGTTATTCACGTATAGGAACTATACCGCGGTGACCTTTTAAGGGGCCCTAAGTCAGGCTCAGGATACTGAACACCCCGGGGATCCCCCGGATGTTTTTCAGCGCCTTTTTAATATCCTCCTGCCGTTCTACCTGCATGGTAAAAAATCCCGTAAGATGGCTGGGGGAGGTTTCTTCAAGGCGGCCCTCGATAAGATGGCCCTGATGTTTCCTGACGGCCCCCTCAATTTCCGAAAAGAGGTTCGTCGACATCCGGGCCTCAATTTTAAACCGTTTAATCAAAACAGAACCGGCGTTTTCCCATTCGGTATCTATCTTCCGTTCCTCAAAGTCGGGGATGTTTGCCAGGTTGCTGCAATTCCTCCGGTGGACAATAATGCCCCGGCCCCGGGATACATAGCCGATAATCGGGTCCCCGGTTACCGGATGGCAGCACTTGGCAAAGCGGATCATCATGTTTTTTTCATCCTCCACCCGTACATGCAGGATCTCCGTGTTCGGACCCTGGGGCTGGATAAATTGCGGGCCCGGGAATACGGCCTCTTTTTCTTTTTCCCCGGAAAAGGCCGGTTTTGCGGCCTCGCCGGCGGGTTTCTTTTTTGCGACGACGTTCTTTTCTATGATGATGGAATCGTCATTTTCCTGCAGCCAGGCGCGGATCTTGTTTCTGGCCTTGGAGGTTTTTACGGTCCGCAGCCAGTTGACGTGGGGATGGGCGTTGGTGGCGGTAAGGATTTCGACAACCTGGGTGTTCTGTAATTCGGCGCTCAGGGGAATAATAATCCCGTCGGCCTTGGCGCCCATGCAGTGATCCCCTATGGCGCTGTGGATGTGATAGGCAAAATCAATGGGGGTGGCCCCCAGGGGTAACTGAATCACCTTGCCCTGGGGGGTAAAGACATAGATGGAATCCTTTAGTATTTCCCGCTTGATATCCTCCAGAAAGGACTCGGAGGAAGGGTTCTCCCCGTTTTCAGTTTCAATCCGTTTCCAATCCCTGAGCCGGTTGACGATGCCTATCTCGGAGGGCCGCACCAGTTCGCTGGCGGATCCCCGCTTGTAGAGCCAATGGCTGGCGATGCCGTATTCGGCTATATGGTGCATCTCCCAGGTGCGGATCTGTATCTCCAGGAGCCTCCCCTGGGGGGACTCCGGGGGGAGGTCTTTTCCGGGGAACGCCATCACCGTAGTGTGAAGACTCTGGTAGCCGTTGTCTTTGTGCATGGCGATATAGTCTTTAAAACGGCCATCCAGGGGCTTCCATAAACGGTGTACCAAACCGAGGAGGGTATAGCAGTTTTCTATGCTGTCGCAGAGGATCCGCAGGCCAAATAGATCGTAGAGATCGCCGATGGTCTTATTCCGTTTACGCATCTTTTGATATATGGAATAAAAATGTTTCGCCCGGCTTTCGACTTTAATGGGGATCTCCGCGGCGGCGGCTTCCCGGATAATGGTCTCCCGGACCTTGTCCAGAAAACCGGTGCGCTCCTCCTTTCTTAAGGCGACGATCTCCTTAATTTGAAGAAAAACCTCCCGGTTAAGGTATTTGAGGGAGAGGTCCTCCAATTCATCCTTCATCCAGGATATACCCAGCCGATCCGCCAGGGGGGCATAGATATCCAGACATTCCTGGGCCATGGCCTTGCACTGTTTCGGATCAAGGGAATCCAGGGTCCGCATGGTATGGAGCTTGTCCGCCAGCCTTATCAGAATGACCCGGATATCACTAACCATGGCAAAGAGCATTTTTCGGATATTTTCCGCTTCGTGGATGGTTTTGTTTTTTGCCGAAATATCGGAGATCCTGGCGACCCCCTCTGCCAGGAGCATCGCGTCCCGGCCAAATTGCCCAACCAAGTCCTTGTCCGCCAGGGCCCTGTATTCCAGGGCACCGTGAAGTATCGCGGCTATAATGGTGTCGTCATCCAGGTTAAGATCCACCAGGAGCGAGGCGACCTCCAGGGGCCGGAGGGGATAGGAGCCGCCGGGACCCTCTTCATGATCCCCCGGATGTTCCTGTACCCAGGCCGCCGCTTTGAGGATCCGTTCCTGATCCCCGGCATCGTAGACTTTTATTTTTTCACGAAAGGCCGCAATGGCGGAATCCATTTTTACCTTTTTACCTTACCGGGATTAGCCCTTCTATAACCCTCTCCCTGCCGGAAAGATCCTGATACCTCATTATACCCTTATAGCCTTGATCTGCAAGTATCCCGCTAATGCGCGCCATCTGTCCGGGGCCGGCTTCAATCAGGAGCGCCCCGCCGGGTTTTATATGGTCCCGGGCCTCCCGGATAAGCCGTTCTACGATAACAAGGCCGCTTTCTCCCCCGTCCAGGCTTATCCGGGGTTCCCGCCGCACCTCCCTGGAAAGGGTTTCAATCATCCCCGTGGGGACATAGGGGGGGTTGGCGGTGATAAGATCAAAGGCCCGGGGAATCCCAGGCCCCTCCCCGAAGTTTTTAAACAGATCGCTTTCGATAAAGACCACCGGAGGGACGGTTTCGGGGCCGGTTCCCGGCGGGGGGGCCGGTTTTGCGGGGTTCCTTAAGAGACGCTCCGCGTTAAGCCGGGCCACCCGTAGGGCGGCGGCGGAAATATCCGACCCATAGACGCTCAGGGCGGGGCGTTCATGTTTTAGGGATATGGCCACCGCCCCGGAACCGGTACAGAGGTCCAGGACAAGGGCGGGGGAGGGGAGGCGGTCGATCCTGCTTAGGGCCGCCTCCACCAGGGTCTCCGTATCCGGCCGGGGGACCAGGACCGCCGGGCTTACGGTAAAGTCCAGGCCCCGGAATTCCCTGCGGCCCAGGATATAGGCCACGCAGAGCCCCTCCTGCCGCAGGCCGAGGAATTGCCTGAAAAGGCCCAGGGATTCCTCGGACACGGGGGCTTCGGGCGCGCGGATAAGGCCGGTGCGGCCGGTTTTAAGGATTTCCGCCAGGAGCAGGGACGCATCCAACCGGGCGGTTTCGACGCCGGCAGTGCGAAGCAGGGCGGTCCCTTCGGCCAGGGCCTCCCCTACGGTCATGCAAGGACAAGGGATTCGGGCTTGGATGTGGTGGCCCGGAGCAGTTCTTCCCGGGCGGAAAGCTTGAGGGCGTCGAAGAGTTCCGCCACATCTCCCTGCATGATAAGGTCCAGCTTATAGAGGGTAAGGTTGATCCGGTGATCCGTCAGCCGGTTCTGGGGGAAGTTATAGGTCCGAATCCGTTCGGACCGATCCCCGCTGCCCACCTGGTTTTTCCGGGCCTCCGCCCGTTCAGAATGGGCCCTGGCCTCTTCCATTTCGTAGATCCGGGCCCGGAGGATCCGCATGGCCTTGGCCTTGTTCTTTATCTGGCTCTTTTCATCCTGGCAATGGACCACGATGCCGCTGGGAATGTGGGTAATCCTCACCGCCGAGTCGGTGGTATTAACACACTGCCCCCCGGGGCCGCCGGCCCTCATCACATCGATCCTGAGGTCTTCGGCCCGGATGTTGATTTCCGTTTCATCCGCCTCGGGGAGGACCGCCACGGTCACCGCCGAGGTGTGGGTCCGGCCCGAAGCTTCGGTAACGGGGACCCGCTGTACCCGGTGTACCCCCGACTCATAACGGAGATTTTCGTACACATTGCTTCCCACGGCGCCGCTCTTGCCGCTGATGGAGAAAATAATCTCTTTAAAGCCCCCCAACTCGGTCTCGTTGGAACTCATGATTTCAAACTTCCATCCCTTGGTTTCGGCAAACCGGGAATACATGCGGAAAAGGTCCGCCGCAAAAAGCGCCGCCTCTTCCCCGCCGGTTCCGGCCCGGATTTCCATGATAATGTTTTTTTCGTCCAGGGGATCCTTGGGAATAAGGAGCAGCTTGAGCCGATCCCCGGCGTCCTTTAAACGGATTTCCAGATCCCTGGATTCCTCCCGCACAAGCTCCCGCATTTCCGGATCCTTTTCATCCTGGAACAGGAGTTTAGCTTCGTCCAACTGGGCGGATAAGGCATCCATTTCGTTTTGGGCCGAGGCAATTTCGCTGAGCTGCGCGTATTCCTTCATCGTATCCCGGTACTTGTTTTGATCCCGGACCAGTTCGGGGTTTTGAATTAAAAGGGATAGTTCATTATAGCGCTGTAGGAGAGATGCAAGCCGTTCATTCACCTCAAATTCGCTCCTGAAATTGGGGACAGGAATAGACAACCAATTCCATGGCGTCATCCTCGGTCGAGAATTCCTCCATCGCCTTGAGAAGGGTATTTTGCATACGGCAGGTCCCGTTTAAATGGCATAAGGGACAGGCGCCATTACCCCGGGGATTAATTTCCACTTCCATATATACAATTATAACAGAAAAAAAATTATTCGTACAAGTGGTTTGGAGGATGCCAGGGTCTGGTTTTTTTGATACAATATAGGTATGCAATTAGGGGCCAGGGTCAAGGAATATGCGGACCGGATAGGGGAATTTATTCGGGGACAGAAGCGGCTTGTGTGGTTAGCTGCCGGGGGATTGCTCCTTGTACTGCTGATATGTCTTATGGCGGTCCTCTTGGGGATGAATCATACCGATGCCGCGGCTGAGGCCTCCGCCAGGGCTTTGGCCGAATCCTTTAGCCCCCTGCCGGTTCCGCCGGAGGAGCTTTTTTTGCCCGGCGAGCCGGATTTTCTGCCCGAAATATTGCCGGAAAGGCCGCCCCGGGGATCCTGGACCGCCGAAGAGGCCCTCCCCTTTTGGACAGACCCGGGGGAAAAAGATTCCGCCCTGTGGCGGGATCAGGTAAAGACGGTTATTGATGAGTTGATGGAGCGTGTTCCATGATAAAACGGGTGTTCCCCCTAATCTGGCTTGTTCTCTTATGCCTGGCCTGTAAAAGCGCCCCGCCGGCCGGCGAGGCCGCGGAGTATGAGGAACCGGCGGAGGGTCCTTCTTTACCCGATTCCGGCGGACCCGCCCCTGCGGAAGAGGATGCGGAGGTCCCGGATCTTCCCTCCCTGGTAGAACCCGCGGAAGAGCCTCCCCTTGATCAGCCCGGGGAGGATTTTCTCGAGCCCCCCCCGGAATTGGGGGAGGCCGGTTTCCCCGAAACTCCCCCGGAAGAGGAGGAGGTCCCTCCGGTCCTGCCGGAACCGCTCCCGGTTGAGCTTCCCCCGGAGGAAGCCCCTCCCGCTGAAGAAGATGCTCCCGGCGACGGACCCGCCGAAGGGGACGCCGGAGCCCGGGCCCCTCCGGACACGGAAGGGGAAGCTGCCCCGGTCCCCCCTGTTCCGCCGCCCTTTATCCGGCCCGCGGAGCCCGAGGCCCCCCCCGCTCCGGTCCGGGAGCCCCTTCCCCTTCCGGTGAACCCTGTTCCCGATCTGCCCGCCCGTACGCCGCCGGCCGCGGAAACCAGGGAAATAGTTACCTATTCCAGAACCCTGCGGGCCCTGCGGGGGCAGGTGATAGAGGTTCCCTTCCGGGGGACCGGCTGGGTGTATTTGGGCGAAGAGAACGCGAAGCGGGGGATAAGTTATCTGGACCGGCGGCTGGATGCCGAGGGACAGAGCTTTATCTTCCGGGCGGACCAGGTGGGAACCTATGGCCTGCAATTCTACCGCCAGGATTTTATCCGGGATTATATAATGAATGATCATGTCCGGATTATTATTGAGGAGGGGCCGGCGGCTTCCGCAGAATTTCCATCCCCGGCCCGGGTAATCGCCGAACCGCGCTGGCCCGAACTGCCGGGGACCGCGCCCGCCACGGGGACAGAGCCCGCCGCAGGGACCGCTCCCTCTGTGGGGACAGAGCCCGCCACGGGGACCACACCCGCCGCAGGGACAGAGCCCGCCGGGGGGACAGAGCCCGCCACGGGGACAGAGCCCGCCGGGGGGACAGAGCCCGCCGGACAGGAGCGTCCTTCCCGGCCGGTAATCCGGGACGAGGGCATTGTGCCGGTGGCGCCCGCCACGGCGGCTCCCCCCCAGGGGGGCGTCCCGGCGGAGGGGATAGAGCTTTCCCGGGACAGCCTCCCGGAGGACTATATTGCCCGGGCGCGGCAGGAATACGAGGCGGGGCGGGTCCGGGAGGCCCTGGCGGTGCTGGATCAATTCCGGGAGCGCTTCCCCCTGGGGAGCGATGAGGCCTGGTGGCTCTATGGGCAGATCCTGGAGGCCAACAGCCCCCTTAGGGATATCCGGTCCGCCCTGGAATACTACCGCCGGCTGGTCCGGGAATACCCCCAGAGCGCCCGGTATGCCGATGCCCGGCAGCGGATAGCCTATTTGGAGCGGTATTACTTCAATATCCGTTAAGGCCTATATGCGCAGCCGCTCCGCGTGATGATACGCCCCGGCCCGCAGGTTCCTGACCGACTCATCCTCAAGGTAGTCGTCAAAGGGCATCATCCGGTCGATGTAGGGAAGCGTCGTATCCGCGGGATCGGAGGCGGGGAGGAACTCGATGATACGGTTGGCTATGGAAGTGACGAATTCGTGATCGTGGGAGTTGAAGAGGATAACCCCGGGGAAGTCAACAAGGCCGTCGTTTAAGGCGGTGATGGCTTCCAGGTCCAGGTGGTTAGTGGGTTCATCCAGGATAAGGACATTGGCCCCGGAAAGCATCATCCGGGCAAGCATACAGCGGACCTTTTCTCCCCCGGAGAGGACGTTTACCGGCTTTAGGGCTTCGTCCCCGGAAAAGAGCATCCGTCCCAGGAAGCCCCGCACATAGGTGTCATCCTGGTCCGGGGAGTACTGTTTAAGCCAGTCGGTGATGGAGAGGCCGGAATCAAACCAGGCGCTGTTTTCCTTGGGAAAATAGGAAAGGCTGGTGGTCTGTCCCCAGTAGTAATCCCCGGCGGGGGCCTTTTTTTCCCCCGCGATAATGTCGAACAGGGCGGTTTTAGCCTGATGTTCCGCCCCTACAAAGGCTATTTTATCCCCCCGGTTCACCATGAGGGAAAGCTGCCTGAGTTCCGGCTCCCCGGCGCCCGGCTCCGCGGCCATAGCCGGGCCGGAGCCGCCCGGGAGGCCGAGTTTTTCTATCCGCAGAACGTTGTTCCCAATGTCCCGGTTGGGCTTAAAGGCCACATAGGGGAATTTTCTGCTGGTAACCGTTACATTTTCCAGATCCAGCTTTTCCAGAACCTTCTTGCGGCTGGTGGCCTGGCGGCTCTTGGCCGCATTGGAGGCGAAACGCTGGATAAATTCCCGCAATTCCCGGGCCTTTTCTTCCCGTTTTTTGAGCTGGTCCCTGGCCTGGCGCTGGAGCATCTGGCTCATCTGATACCAGAAATCATAGTTACCCGAATAGGGGGTAATTTTGCCAAAGTCTATGTCGCAGATCTGGGTACAGACCGCGTTGAGGAAATGGCGGTCGTGGGAAACCACGATCACCGTATTGGGAAACTCGATAAGAAAATCCTCAAGCCAGGCGATGGATTCCAGGTCAAGGCCGTTGGTGGGCTCATCCAAAAGGAGGATATCCGGGCTGCCGAAAAGGGCCTGGGCCAGGAGGACCCGGACCTTTTTGGATTCATCCAACTCGGACATCAGGCGGCCCTGGTCATCCTCGTCCAGGCCAAGGCCGGAGAGAAGCTGCCCCGCCTGGGCTTCCGCTTCCCAGCCCCCCAGGTCGGCAAAATCGGCCTCCAATTCGCTGGCCCGCATCCCGTCCTCTTCGGAAAAATCCTCCTTGGCATAGATGGCCTCCCGTTCCTTCCGCACCTCGTACAGCCTGGGATAGCCCATGAGTACGGTTTCCAGAACGGGATAGTCCTCAAAGGCAAAGTGATCCTGCCGCAGCATGGCTATCCGTTCTCCGGGGCTGATGATAAGGTCCCCCCTGTCGTATTCGGTTTCCCCGGAGAGGATCTTGATAAAGGTGGATTTTCCCGCCCCGTTGGCACCTATGATCCCATAGCAGTTGCCGGGGGTGAATTTGAGATTAACGTCCTTAAAGAGGGTACGTTCTCCATAACTGAGGCTAAGATCGGTAAGGGTAATCACCTGCTAGGACTCCTTCGTGGTTCCGCCGCCCTTTTTAAAAATACTGAGGATCCGGGAGATGATGTTCCCCGGCGCTGCGGAATCCCGCTTTGCGGCGGCGCTTGCAGGGGGGGCCTGTTTTTGGCCCCGCCGGGATTCCTGCCGGGACGGGGGATTCCCCTTCCCGCGCCGTCCCCCGGTGGGCTGGGCTCCTCCCTGCCGGGGGGAGCCGCCCTGGGGCCTTTCCTCCCGCTGGCGGGCGGAAGCCGGAGGCGCGTTCTGCCGCCGGGCTTGGGGGGAACCGGCCTGGCCCCTGGGCCTATCGCGGTATTTTTCTTTATAATAGCTCATCCGTTCCTCGAAGGAGAGGCCGGAAAGCTCCTTTTGGGGAGAGGCCCGGTCCTTGTCCCGGGAATCCCTTCCCTGTTTTTCCTGGTAAGCGCCGTTCCCCGGCGGGGGGGGCCTGCGGCCCCTTCCCTGGGGACGGCCCGGGGCTTCCCTCCGGTCTCCGGGCCGCTGATGGCCCCGATCCCGGTCTCCCCGGTCCCGGCCGCCGGTGCGGCGGGGATCTCCCCTTCCGGTGCGGTCGTCCCGGCGGTCCTCAAAGAAACTGGTTCGGACCCGCATGCCCTCGCTGGCATCCTCCGCATAGAGGGCTTCGCCGGCTATTTCGGAGGGTATCTTTTTCCCGATGTATTTTTCTATATCCGGGAGTTCGTAAACGTCCTGTTCGCTGGCCAGGGTAATAGCCCTGCCGGTCTTCCCCGCCCGGGCGGTCCTGCCGATGCGGTGTACGTAGTTTTCCGCCTCCACGGGCAGATCGTAGTTTATCACCATGGCAAGGCTTTCGATATCAAGCCCCCGGGCGGCCACATCGGTGGCTACCAGAAACCGGATGGCCCCGGCCTTAATATCATCAATAATCTTTAGGCGTTTTGACTGGGGCAGATCCCCGATGATAAATTCGCATTCGATCCCGTTGATCCGCAGCCGTTTTGCCACGATTTCGGCGTACCGCTTGGTGTTACAAAAGACAATGGCGCTTTCGGGCTTTTCCCGCCCCAGGATGCCCAGGAGGAGCCTCATCTTATCGCCGCTGGGCACATGGTAGAGGACCTGATCCACCTCGTCCACCGTGACGGTCTCCGGGGCGATTTCTATTTCCAGGGGGGATTTGGTGTATTCCCAGGCCAGGTTCTTGACCCAGGCGTTGAGGGTGGCGCTGAAAAGCATGGTCTGCCGCCGGTCCGCCGGGGGAACCACCTTGATAAGCTTCCGCAGATCCGGGTAAAACCCCATATCGAACATCCGGTCCGCCTCGTCCAGGACAAGGAAGGCGATATCCATAAGGTTCATATGCCCGGATTTATTCAAATCCAGGACCCTGCCGGGGGTCCCTACCATGATCTGGGCGTTTTCCCGGAGTAGTTTCTGCTGCTGGATATAGCCGACCCCGCCGTAGAAGCTGCCCGCCTTAAAGGGAAGGTACTTTCCCAGGGCCTTGGCCTCGGTTTCAACCTGTACCGCCAGTTCCCTGGTGGGCGTCATGATTAGCGCCTTTTTCCCCGTGAGCAGGGATTCGGTCAGGAGGCGCTGAAAAATGACGATAAGAAAGGCCGCTGTTTTCCCCGTCCCCGTCTGGGACTGGACATAGAGATCCTGCCCCCCAAAGGCGCTGGTGAGGACCTGTTCTTGGACCGGCATACAGTCCACATACCCGGCCTCATCGATAGCCCGTTGCAGGTCGGGGTGAAGGTTGAATTCTTTAAATTCCATGTAGGAAAACTAAAAGGTCAGATAGATGTGAGAAATTGCTTCAGCCGCATCAGCCATGCGGGCCCGTTTTTCCCTATCGCTTTCTTCACAGGCCGCGACAAAGTCCCGTCTGCCCTTTTCCGGGTCTTCAGGAGAAATAGTGAGCGTAAACCCCTTATCCCTTACCGCAAAATCCTCAAACAGCGACACATCAGCATCTAACTCGACCATTCGTTCCAGGCTCCTTTTAAATTATTTTGAAAGGCCTCCATTTTAGAAACCCCAATAAAGACATCCGGCTTTTTGAGCCAATAACTTCTATTAAAAAAGCAACAGCTTCCTAAGAATATCACCCCGGGAAAGATTATGCAAGGGGGCGTCCTGTTCCGTATTTTTTAGCAGATATAATTCGTCTTTCCATCAAAGCAAAATTTCATTTCCGTCCCATATAGGGGGTGAAGGGGGAAAATCCATGGAACGGAAAAACCAAAAACGGCTGGACCCGATGAACGACTACCTGGCCTGGAAAACCTTTGGGGAGAAGGGCTGCGAGGTACAGCTCCTCTCCCTGGTAAACGCCATGGCGGGCCGGAAGGGGGGCGGCCATTATCAGTCGATAGACATTGTGGAGAACCGGACCTTCTCCGCCCCAATCCGGGGGAACAAGACCAGTGTCCTGGATGTCCGGGCCGTATGTCCCGGCAGGGTTAGAATCAGCCTTGAAATTCAGAATACGAACAAATATAATATTGAACGGCGGAGTTTTTACTATTGGGGTCTTGAATATATAAGCGGGATATTGAGGGGCGGGGATTACCGGGACCTGCCGGATGTAAAGGCCTTCAATCTCCTGGGCTATCTGCGGAGCGAAAGCCAGCGGGATGCGGGGCCCCATGCGAGTTTCCACGCCTATGAGGACCGGTACCGGGAATACCTGTTGGGTACGATGTTCGAGATGCATTTTATCGAGGTTCCCCGGTACCGGAAGATAGCAAAAGATTTGGCGGATCCGCTGCACCGGTGGATGATATACATGGACCGGGAGAGTCCGCAAGAGATGGTAGAGGAGGTAATGAAGATGGACCAGGGGATACTAAAGGCGCAGGAAGTGATGGACATGGTGACCCTGGACCCGGAGTTGCTCCGGGCCTATTACCGGGAAGGGATGGCCCTCTCGGACGAGAAGAGCATGTTAAACGGGGCCCGCCAGGAGGGTCGCCAGGAAGAGCGTCTGGAGATAGCAAGGAATATGATACAGAGCAGGTTCGATCCCGAACTGATTGCCGGGATCACGGGATTACCACCGGATGTGGTACGCTCCCTGGGCTAGGAACTTTTAAGATGGACCGGGGCAGATTAACGGCGTAGAAACTGATGAGAGGGGAAAACCTAGACCCAGCACTGCTCCCCACCCTTCATACTCTCTTCCTTAAGATGGGCCTCCAGCAGTTTCCGTTTATCCTCCGGGATGGGGACGCTTTGTTTTTTCTTAAAATCATAATGGACCACCACGGCTTTTCCTTTAACGCAGAGCCGGCCTTCCTGCCAGGCCTCATGGTAAACCGTAAACGATCTGTTTCCGATCCGGTCGATAAAGGTTCTAATTTCCACGTCGTACTGAAAAAAGAGTTCATCCACAAAATCATAATCCGTATGGGCCATGATCAGGGGCCAGGTTTCGTAGGAAAGATTCAGGTTCGGTTCAAAGAATCTGAAAAGGGGGTTCCTCCCCAGTTCAAACCAGATTGCCAGGACCGTGTTGTTGATATGTCCCAGGCCGTCCACATCCCCAAACCGGGGGCTTACGGTGGTGGTAAACATGCGCGACTCCCTTGTTTTAATAGTGGGCCGCGGCGTATTCTACCCAGCCGCCGGCCTCCACGAGGGCCTTTTCAAAGTCCTTCAACCCCAGGGGCAGGATCTTCTCTTTTTCCCCGGCCTTGATGCAGAGGCTGCCCTTGACCGGATCCGCCTGGACTACCGCTTCCGAATTTGAAAATTCCCGGAAAATATCATCCAGAATTTCCCGTTTTAATTCAAGGGCGATCATGCCGCAGTTGTACATGTTCTGGCGGAAGATCCGGGCAAAGCTTTCGGCGATGACCAGGTTGATGCCATTTACTTCCAGGACCCAGGGCGCGTGTTCCCGGGAACTGCCGCAGCCGAAGTTGGCCCTGGTAATGATGACCCCCTTTCCCTTGAGGTCCCGCTTGGGATCGAATCCGGGGAGTTTAAGGTCCTCCAGGATATAGGGCTTGAGGGCTTCCTTGGAATTCTCGGTTAAATATTTTGCCGGAATTATTTCGTCGGTATTGATGTCCTGCCGGTCCAGGAACAGGACCGGGCCGCCAAATGTCTTCATTATGTCCTCCTCTGTGCTTAGAGATCCTTTGCTTCGGTAATATGGCCCGCCACGGCTGCGGCTGCGGCGGACACGGGGCTCATCAGGTGGACCATGCCGCCCTTGCCCATACGGCCGTAAAAGTTCCGGTTGGTGGTGGAAGCGCAGACCTCCCCCTCCGCCAGGACCCCATTGGACATTCCCAGGCAGGCGCCGCAGGTGGGGTTCGTTACGCAGAAACCGGCGTCGGTAAAGATTTGGATAAGCCCCTCCTTTAGGGCCTGGGCATACACCGCGGCGCTTGCGGGGGATACGATGGCCCGGACCGTAGGGGCGGCCTTCCGGCCCCGCAGCACCGCCGCCGCTTCCCGGAGGTCCTCTATACGGCCATTGGTACAGGAGCCGATATAGACCTGATCCACCCGCGTTCCCTTGAGTTCCCGGATCCGCTTAACCTGATCCGGCTTATAATCCACCGTGACGGAGGGTTCCAGATCCGCGCAGTCCAGGTCCACCGTCTCAGCGTAGACCGCGTCGTCGTCGCTCCGCCATTGCCCAAAATCCTCCAGGGCCGCCGCCTTTGAAGGATAGTCCCGTCCGCCCTTTTCCGCTTCCCCCTCCCTGTGTTCTATGAAGGGCCAGAGATACTCCACGGTGACCGCATCGGGCATACAGACCCCGGAGGTAGCGCCGGCTTCCACCGCCATATTGCAGATGGTCATCCGGCCCTCCATGCTCATCCCGTCGATTACCGGCCCCCGGAATTCTATGACCCGGTCGGTGGCCCCGGCCACCCCCAGTTTTGCGATCACCGCCAGGATCACGTCCTTGGCAAAAACCCCGGCCCGGAGCTTCCCGGTAAGATTGATCCTGATAGTTTCGGGCTTTTTGAAGGCGCAGACCCCCTTGAGGATCCCCACCTCCAGGTCCGTGGTGCCGACCCCGGCGGCAAAGGCCCCAAAGGCCCCGTGGGTACAGGTGTGGCTGTCCCCCATGATAATGGTATATCCGGGACGGACAAAACCCTTTTCCGGGAAGATGGCATGGCAGACCCCGTTCCGGCCTATGTCAAAGAAGTCTTTGATCCCCTGCCGCCGGGCCCATTCCCGGAGGATCTTCCCCTGTTCCGCGGTCTTCGAGTCCTTGGCGGGGCTTACGTGGTCGATAACGGCCTTGATCTTCCCCGGATCAAAGACCCGGTCCATTCCCTTGGAACAAAGATCGTTGATGGCGATGGGGGTGGTTATCTCGTGGCAAAACACCGCATCCAGTTTAAGGACCCAGGTCTCCCCAAAGGGCCGATCCCTCACATGGGTCTCGAATATTTTTTCCGCTAAGGTCTTTCCCATAATACACTCCTAATGGTTTGTGTTCAGTCGGTCTTTTTTCCCATTTCGCCCTTGGGAGGGGTGATGATCCATAGGACCCGTAAGGTCCGGGGGCCGGTATTCGCCAGCACATGGGGGGCGTCGGCCATAAAACTGGCCGAATCTCCGGGAAGTAATTGGTAGCTCCGGTTCCCCACCGTCAGTTCCGCCTGCCCTTCCTGGACAATGCCCAGCTCCCAGCCCGGATGGCCGTATTCCCTGGTTCCGGTTTTCGCCCCCCTCTCCAGGGTGATTGCGTAGGCCTCGATGCCGTTCCGGGCCGAGGCGCCGTCTCCCTGGGGAAGACCTTCTATATGGGCGAGCCGCTCGTAGAGGACCCCGGGACGGGTAAAGGTATCGCGCTCCGTCATCCGGGTTATCCGGACAGAACGGTCCCGGCGGTAATCGGAGAAAAGATACTCCAGGTCCAGGTCCAGGGCGTCCGCCAGGGCCAGGAGGGTATCGATGGCCGGGGACACCCGGTTCCGCTCAATTTGGGAAACCAGGCTTTCGCTCACCCCTGCCCGATCCGCCACCTCCCTAAGCGTAAGGGAACGGCGCTCCCTTACGGAACGGATCTTTTCGCCAAAACAATAACGCATATCATCCCTTTAATAATGCTGTAGACTCTTTAGTATAATTTAAGAACGGAGATTTGTCAAGAAGTATATGGCCAGAAGTATATGGCCAGGGCAAAAGCATTTACTCTTTATCCGGGATACTCTAAATGAAAACACCGGTACGGTGAGGAAATTACTTGGGGTCCTGTCCGTGTAAATCCATAGGGACCCCCGGAGGGTCCCCCTATGGTTTACACGGACACCCCACCAGGGTTTTTCTCCACCGTACCGGTGCGTTTTCTCCAGGGTATCACGGAGAAACGCCAAACATTACCCGGCCGTTCCTTCCATGGGGGAAGAGGCGGTTCCTCGCATATTCCGGGCGCCACGTGCGGATTTCCCGATCCTCTTTGAATATAAGTAAATGCTGTTGCCCGGGAACCTTACTTGTCCATGATTTTTTAATTGAGTATATTGTATAAATAGGGTATGGATGATCTGAATTCCTGCTTATATGTACTGTTAGG
>JAISOR010000212.1 GCA_031275535.1 Treponema sp.
CCCCCTCCTTCCCCCGCCGCGCCTCCTCGCCGGGGCGACACCCACCCCCAACACCCCTAACCCCCCTCTCTCCACGCCTTCTTCCCTCGCCGGGCCGCCCTCGACCCACTTCACTCTCAACTCCCCACTCTCCACACTTTCTTCCCTCGCCGGGCCGCCCTCGACCCACTTCACTCCCAACTCCCCACCCTTCACACTTTCTTCCCACTCCACTCCCTCTTTCCCCGCCGCCTTTACTCGTTAGGCCGCCCTCGACCCTGTCACCCCTCACTCCCCACCCTTCACACCCCACTTAGAACAGATAGCGCTGGGGATCCGCTTCGCGGCGGTATTCGGTCTGGGCCGCCGGAATAAGGTCCTCCAAGCCGGCAAGGAAACGGCTGGGGCCCAGGGTGAGCTTCCTCCCGCGGAAGGTCCTGGCGGAGGCCCAGGAAAGGTGGAGGCCCCTGCGGGCACGGGTCATGGCCACATAGAGGAGCCGGCGTTCTTCTTCAATGTCTTCATCTTTGTCAAAAAGGGTAAAGGGTAGCAGCCCTTCTTCAAGGCCCGCCACGAATACGTGATCGAATTCCAGGCCCTTGGATGCGTGGATGGTCATAAGGCTGACCTCTTCCACGGCCCTTTCCATGCCGTCCCCGGGGCTGCCCATGGCAAGGACATCCAGCAGGGCCGGAAGATCCCGGTAATTGGCGGCCAGCGCGCGGAGGCAGCTGAGGGATTCCCCGCCGGAATTCGCCGCCCCCGCTTCCGGCAGCAGGCCGGCGGCCCAGTCCACCGCCTCCCGGGGAGAGGCCGGAGGCCGGGGCCCCTCCCCGGCGGGGTCCCGCCGGGCATCCCGCAAAAGCCGCAGCACCGAACGGGCGGGTTCCGCTTCCCACCAGGGCCTGTCCCCGATAAGGCGGTAGGGTATGCCGTGATCCCGCAGGGCCTTCTCTATGGGCGGCGCCAGGGCCCCGGCCCTGATGAGGACAGCGCCCCAGGCTGATTAGGTCCCCCCCGGCGGGGTCCGCCACGCCGCTGTCCAGGGCAAAAAAGCCGGTCCCCCCGATAAGGGCGCTGATCCGGCGGGCGATACCCTCGGCCTCGGCCCTATCCGAGGGATAGGCGGAACGGTACAGGCTGACCGCGTCGCCCTTTCCCCGCAGCTCTGTCCCCGTAAGCCGGGAAGCGGCTTCTATGATGGGCACGGCGCAGCGGAAACTTTGAGCGAGCCGGTAGACCGCCGCGCCGGGATAATCCGCCAGAAAATGGTCGATAAAGCCCTTGTCCGCCCCGCGAAAACCGTATATGGCCTGGTTCGGATCGCCGATAACGCAGATTTCCCCGGTCCCCGCGCCCGGCGGCGGCAGGGGGCCCCCATCCGCCGGATTTTCCGTCCCCGTCATCCCCGCTGGCCCGGGCGCCAAGAGCCGCAGCAGGGCATATTGGGCAAAGTTGATATCCTGGTACTCGTCGGCAAAAACATGGGAAAACCCTTCCCGGTATTGTAAAAGCACCGCCGGTTTAGCCGCCAGGAGCCGGACGGTCCCCGCCAGGAGATCGTCAAAATCCAGGGCCGGGATCGTTTTCAGTTTATCCCGGTATGCCCGGTACAGGGGATCAAGGCCCAAATCCGGGGGAGGGATCTTCATTTCCCGGATCGCCCTTTCCAGGAGTCCCGCCGCTTCCGGCCCAAGCCGCAGGGCCCCATCCCCGGGGAGGAGGAGGAACCGTTTCCGCCCTTCGATGTACCGGCCAAGGCCCCCGGCGGAGACCCTCCCCTTTCCCCGGCCCATGGCTTTCCCCGGCCCCCGGACAAGCTCTTCCAGGATCCCGCTCCGGGCCTCTTCGTCCAGGATGATAAAGTCCTCCGGGAGCCCCGCCTCCGCGGCCCGGGCCTTTAGGATCGAACGGCCCAGGGAATGGAAGGTCCCCGCCGTAAGCAGGGCCGCGTTTTCCCCGCCCGCGGCTCCGGCTATCCGTTCCCTTAGCTCCTCCGCGGCCTTGACGGTAAAACTGAGGGCCAGAATCCGGCGGGGGTCCGTGCCCCCCTCAATAAGCCGGGCGATCCGCAGGGCCAGCACCGCGGTCTTCCCCGTGCCGGGCCCGGCGATGATAAGGGCCGGGCCGCCGGGGTGGTTTATGGCCCCCTCCTGATCCCGGTCGAGGACAAGGGGCTGGGGCACCGGATATGCCGCCCCCCGCTCCGTCCTGTCCGGGGCCCCCCGGAGCCTGGCAGCGGCTTCCTTTACGACCGGCCTGCGCTTCTTCTCCGAAACCCGCCGCGCCGGGGGCTCTTCCGGGGGCCCTTCCGCCGGCGTTTCAAAAAGCTCCCCGCCCGGAAAGGCCGTTCCCGGGGGGCCCCGCCGGGGACAGGCGCGGATAAGCCCGTATTCGCCGTCATAGCCGGGGGTGATGTCCACCTCCCCGGACCGCATCCGGCCTATGGCCTCGGCCAGGAGGGGGCCGGAAACGCCGGGACAGCCCAGGGCCGCCAGTTCATCCGGGCCCAGGTCCCTCAGGAGGGCAAATTCGCTGCCCCCCTTTTCGATGAGCCGGTCATAGGCAAGGGTGACCTTTTTTGAATAGGCCCCGGCGGCGAGCAGTTCCGCCAACAGCTCCCGCAGGGGGATAAGCTGCTCATAGGGCCGCCGGTTGGTTTCCCCATACTCAGCGGGACAGGGCGCCCCCTCGTCCACCGGCCGGTCCGCCAGTTCCCTGACCCGCCGGAGGACGCCGGGGGTCAGGGCCTTGCCGCAGACCGGACAACGGCCCCCCGCGGCGGCGCTGGCCTCCGGGTCAAGGCAGACCCCGCAGGCCCGGTGGCCGTCGTAATGGTACTTCCCCTCCTGGGGGAAGAATTCGACCGTTCCCCGGATGCCCCCGGCGGCGGACCCGGCAAGGGCCGCGCTCAGGGCGCTAAAGGATGGCTCCATGGCAAGGATCGTGGCTTCCCGGCCCAGTTTATCCGGGGAATGGGCGTCGGAATTGGATATGACGGCGAAACGGTCCAGGGCGCTTACGGCCCAGTTCATAGGCGGGTTGGAAGAAAGGCCCGTCTCTATGGCATGGATATGGGGGGCCAGATCCCGGTAACAGTCCCCGATGGAATCGAACCCGGACCGGGCCCCCAGGGCGGAAAACCAGGGAGTCCAGATATGGGCGGGGATCAGCACCGCCCGGTGATCCGACTCCAGCAGCAGTTCCAGAAGGTCCCGGGAATCCAGCCCCAGGATGGGCCGGCCGTCGGACCGGATATTCCCGATCTTTTCCAGCCGGGTTTGAAAGGATGCGGCGGCCTCGAAATTCGGGAGCAATACCACATGGTGGACCTTCCGGGTCCTTCCCTCCCGGCTATAAATGGTACTGATTTCCCCGGTAAGTACAAACCGGGGATAACCCCAGGGCGAAACCGGGGGATTAGGGAGCCCCTCCAAAAGGCCGGCCCCCCGATCAAAGTCCCGCCGGACTTCATCCTTTAATACATAAAAACCCTCTTCCCCTTCCCGTAATTGTTCCCGGAGTTCTTCCAGCCACCGGGGATGGGTACAATCCCCGGTACCCGCCAAATGAAGCCCCTTGATCCTGGCCCAGCGCTCAAGGTAGGGCGGGGTAAGCTTGGAACTAGTGGCAATAGAATACCGGGAATGGATGTGCAGATCCGCGATGATATCCATAGGACCAGTATAGATGGGGGCTTAAAACCGGGCAAGGGAGGTTTTAGAAAAACACGGACCATCGGACCTTCATCACATCCCTCCTCCGTCCTGCAGTGGTCAGTTGCCTCCCTTGTCCTGTAAGCTCCGCCGAAGCTCTTCTATTTCCCGGTCCTTCTCCTCGATTAGCGGCTGGTACTTCGCCTCAGCCTTTTTCTCGCCCTCTGCCAAGCCTTCCTCCCGGCCCTTTTCTACGCCCATTTCCAGGCCCCTTTCTATGCCCGCATCCCAGGCGTAGCCCAGGGCCGCTTGCGCGTCACGCCGCTGCTTCTCCCAGTATTCCGCCAACAGCCGCCGCCGTTTGCTCCAGGTGAGCCGCTGGTATTCCTCCACCTGCGGCTGTACCTC
>JAISOR010000218.1 GCA_031275535.1 Treponema sp.
AGATGAAAAATGAAGTGGCGGCATGGACCGAAGCCCGGAACCAAAGCGCGGGTAAAATCAATTGGAGGTTTACCACGGATGACGCACGGAGTAAACTTAAACGCCTTTATCCACAATTAGAATAGTAACAGGCTCCTAGCCCATTTGCAGCATCCGAAACGTTACCTCCAGGAGTTTTTCCATTTCCAGGGGTTTTGCCAGGTGGGCGTTCATCCCGGCGTCCAGGGCGCGGTCAATGTCATCCTTAAAGGCATTGGCGGTAAGGGCCACAATGGGGACGGTCTTGGCGTCGGCCCGGTCCAGGGCCCTGATGGCCGCCGCCGCCGCGTACCCGTCCATGACGGGCATCTGTATATCCATATAGATAATGTCGTAGGTGTTTTCCCGCGACTCCTGAAATATGCTCAAGGCGTTGAGCCCGTCTGCGGCCTCGTCAATGGTTATCCCCGTAAATTCCAGCAGGTTTTTGGTGATGAGCCGGTTAATCTCCACGTCGTCTACCAGGAGGGCCCGTTTATCCGTCAGGGAATCGGCGGCGTTCTCCATGGAAGGCTCCGGGTTTTCCCCGGCCTCTATGGGTGAGAGCCACAATGCAAAGCTAAAGGTACTGCCCGCACCTTCCCTGGATTGGACCAGAATATCCCCCCCGAAAAGCTGGACGATGCTTCTGCTTATTGCCAGTCCCAGGCCGGTTCCCCCGTATTGTTTGGAAATTTGGCCGCCCCCCTGTTCAAAGGGCTTAAAGAGCACTTCCCGGGTCGCCGCGGGGATGCCGATGCCGTTGTCCCGGACAATAAATTCCAGCAGGGTCTTGTTCTCCTGGCGTTTCTTCTCCAGAATGGCAAATTCGATCCTCCCCAGCTCGGGGGTGAATTTCACCGCGTTTCCCAGAAGGTTGATAAGGACCTGCCTGAGCCGCAGGGAATCGCTCTGATAGACCGCGGGTTTGGTTATTTCAAAACGGGTTACAAAGGTGATGTTTTTTTCTTCACACCGGGGCAGGATGATGGTTTCTACCGTATGGGCCAGTTTGAACATATCCACCGCTTCCTGGCTCATCTCGATTTTTCCGGCCTCGATTTTGGAAATATCCAAAATATCATTGAGAAGCCCCAGGAGGTGTTTGGAGGAAATCTCTATCTGCCGTATATTGGCCTGGATATCTTCTGTGTCAGAAGGCCCCGGGGCCAGTTTTTTCTTGACGATGCCGGTCATGCCGATGATCGCGTTCATAGGGGTACGGATCTCATGGCTCATCCGGGCCAGAAAATCCCCCTTGTAGGCGTTTGCCCGGTTGGCCGCCTGGACCGCCTTTTCCAGCAGGTGCTGCTGCTCCACCATCTCGGTCAGGTCCATGGAAATGATCACATAGCCGATGATGGCGCCGTTCTTTTCAGTCAGATAGGTGGCGCTTCCCCGGATATACCGTTTGCTTTCCGGATCATAGAGGATCTCCGCCTCCCCTCCCCTGAGAAGGGCGGCGACGGGATCGTACTTTGATCCCGGGGGGTAGATGCTTATCTCGCCGTAGGGCTTGCCCAGGACCTGATCCAAGGTTTTGTTGAGGGTTTTGAGCCCCTGGGCATTCATATAGATGATGGTAAATTGGGTGTCTATGATGGCCAGGGGCCCCCGGTCGCTGGCAACCAGGCTGTCCGCCATCTCGTCAAAGGAATCCGCCAGGGTTCCCAGTTCGTCCTTGGTCTGGGCGTTAAACCGGAAATACCGTTCCCCGGAACGGAACCGGGATATGCCGTTGTTCAGGGCGGTGATGCTCTGGGTAAAGATCGAAGCCATCCAAATGGCGATCATCACCACCAGGAAGATCATAAGCCCGGCGGAAATGGTCAGTTTCAGGGCGGTGCTAAAGAGGTTCGAGGTAATGGCGTTCCTCGTTTCCACCTCCGCCTGGGCAAGATCCCGGTTCGCCAGGGTAATAACCCGCTGCAGGGTCGCTTCGGTGTCCATGGCCGGGCGCTGAAAATCTTCAAACCCCGCCCCGATAGCCACAAAGCCGAATCCCCGCTTGGTTTGGCCGTAACGGCCGGTGTAGTAGGGGATGGCGGCGGCGGTGGTGAGTTTCCAAAGGCCGCTCCACAGGATGAGGAAGGAGCCGGAGCCCCCTTCCCGGGTAAGGTCAAACCAGCCCGTGCATTGGGGGGCGTGGTTGAGGTAACGGCCGTCCAGGCCCACCAGCCCCTGGGCGGTCAGGGCCGCCGCCGGCTTTTTGTCCCTGGACTGGTCCGCAAATACGGGCTGGTCCCGGATAAAATCCACATAGGTTTTCCCGCTGGCCTGCCACGCCTGGTAGATGCTTTCCTCAAGCCAGGGCACCTCCGGCTCGCCGGTTTCGGGGTTGTAGCCTGCGATGGAGTGATGCCGGGGATGACAGATGCTGCGGCATTGGTAATCCCAGATAAAAGCGTAATTGCCCTCATAGGCGCTGGGCAATTCGGTGAACCGGCTGTTCATGGGGGTGGTATGATCGGTGAATTCCATGAGGTGATCGTGATCCAGGGCAAGGCTGACATAGCCCGCGATGGGACTGTCCTTCCCGCCGTCCCGGGTAACGGGGGTAGCCCACCGGATTATGCCTTTGAACCGCTTTCCCAGGGGATTCTCCATTCCCGCATAGGCCTCCTCCTCCGGGACAAAGGCCAGCCCCTGGGCTGCGGCGTTTTCGGGGGTATACATCCCGATAAGCCGGGAAGGGACATAGGCGCCGATCACATCGGAAACGTAGATCTCCCCGGGCTTGAGGTGTTTAAGCTCCTCAAAATAGGTCTCGGCCTTTACATAGGTGTTCCTCCGGTCGGCAATGTTTTTGCGCCCGGGGTCCATCCGGGGGGAGGTGGTTACCTTGATGAGCTCGTTGCCCTGGAGGTCTATATAGGTCATTTCCAGGTAGAGGGGCCGGTTTTCGGTTTCAAAGACATCCGGGGACCGGTAACGGAAACTGGTGTCATTTTCCCGGTTGGACGACGTCATTTTCGGAAGCTCCGGGGAAGGGGCCGCGGGGATCCAGGATTTGCCGTCGGGGGCCAATATCCAGTTTCCGGGCTTAACCAGGCGGTTCCGCCTGCTCTCAATAAAATGGCGGTAGCCCGCTTCACTCGGGGCCAGGCCGGCGGCGTACCGGATATCCTCATCCCGCTGATAGAGGAAATTCGCCACTTCCTGGGCCATATCGGTACTTATCCGCTCAATGTCGTTGGTGGCAAAATCATTGAGGGCCTTGACCGAATCGGTTACGGCGATGGTCCCGGTCTGTTCCAGCGCCGTATTTGCCCGGTCCGTTAATTCCCTGGCGCGCCGGTGCATCTCCTCCCCCAGGGATCGGGCCTGGTTCCAGGCTAAAAAGGCAAGTATGATCAGGGGGATAACCTTAATGGCTACAAAGATAATGATGAGTTTGGCCCGCATCCCCAAACCCAGGCGCGCGACAAACCCCTCAATGGAGGAACGGAGCAGATACAGTGTTTTTTTCATCTCCCACAAACTCCGCGAAACAAACTTGCGTCAGCCCCAAAACCTAGTCCGGATCTTGAAAAACCCGGGTGCCAAAAAATGTTTTTGTCGAGAGGGCTTTTCAAACTATCAAATTTTGAAAAGGCTCTTTTTAGGGAAGGATCACGAGACCTGTTCGGAAACCTCGGTTTTCCCGCCAAATTCCGCCCGAAACCGCAGTTTCGCGGCCCTCAGGCGGAAAACCGCACGCCGGTTAATACCCGGGGCTTTCCCAACCCTAACCAGCGTTTAGGGAAAGCCTCATCCTGCTTTAAAAAGCCTTTTAAAAATTCTGACGATCCAGTTAAGGATGCGCCGGAAAAATCCGGGGTTCCTTATTTTGTGGAGTTTCCGCATGGCGTCGGAAACTTCTTCGGAACTGAAATCCTGCCGCTGTAGATTTTCTTCGATCTCATATTCCAGCTTATCTATCCCGTCGGGAATATTGGCAATGACCGCGTTGATGGTTCTCCACCCCAGGGCGCGGGCGGCTTCAAGACGGCGGCCGCCGGAGATAAGGATATTGTTATTCGTCAGGACGATGGGGCATATTTGCCCGAACCGCTTCATGCTTTCCGCTAAAGCGTCAATATCCCCCATGTCTTTCCTGAGCCGTTTTTTTGTTATGATATCACTAATGGGGACCTGCATTTTTTTTCCTTACTTGGGGGCGTTCCAAAACTTCAGTTTCGGAAAGGTTCCCTCAAAATTTATCCGGAAAAACAGGCTTTTCGCCGGTTTTTCCAAGGCCGGTAACAAAACCAACCGGGTTTCGTTGCCGGCCCGCTACATACCAACCGAGCCGGTTTCAAAACCCGGTTGATTAACAGCCTCAACAAGCGGTTTGTCGCGCTTCGGCGCAAAATCGCGTAAAAATTCCACGCAAAAGCGTATAAAAATTCACAAGCGCAACAGGCTCCTAGTCCAGCAGCGGATTATAATCCGGCATCTCATCAAGGCCCAAACCGAAATCCTCCCCGAAACCCGAAAGCTCCGCCGGATCGAGCTGCCGGGCCGGAATGTCCGGCAGCTCGATCCGCAGATGGGGCATCTGGAGCCCGCTTAACAGGGAGTCATCCCGGAGGGTCAAGGAGCTGCTCCGCATGGTCTCCAGGGTCAGGTTCGATCTGATCCTGGCATTCGAATGGAGGGTACAGGCCTCCCGGGGCTGGGTTCCGGTGAGAAAAGAGAGGGTGATCGTCCCCTCGTTACAGGCTTCGGTGGGCAGCAGCCCTGATTTGGCGCAGACCGTTACGTCCACAATCCCCGTGGAGGGCCGGATAAAATCCTTGGCCGGGAGCCCCGTATTGAGTTCCCGCATAAAATCGCCCCAGATGGGACCCGCCAGGGTGGCCCCGGTCAGGGACAGCCCCAGGGAGTTGCCGGGTTTGTCAAACCCAAACCAAATGGCGGTGGTATAATAGGGGGTAAAGCCCACGGTCCAGGCGTCGGACCAGTTCTGGGTGGTTCCGGTTTTCCCCGCCGCGGCGATGCGGTAGCGGCTGCCGTTTTCGTCCTGGTAGACAAACTTGGAACCGAACCCCGAGCCGGAACGGAGGGTCCCGGTCTCCACGGTCTTTTTCAGCAGGGTGGTCATGATATAGGCGTTTTGGGGGCTTATCACCTGGATGTCGCCGCCCATACGCCGCTGCCGCTGCCTGAGTTCCCGCTCCGTATCCAGGACTATCCTGCCGTTCCGGTCCTCCACGGCCCGGATGGCGATGGGGGTAACCTCCCTGCCCTGATTCGCGAAAATGGCAAAGGCCCGGGCCATCTGTATGGGGGAGATGGACACAATCCCCAGCCCCATGGGGTATACCCGGGGAAAGGTCCGTTCCCGTTCCTGGGGATCCTCAATGCCCAGGAGGTTTGCCGCCCGGTCGATGGCCGCGTCAAAGCCGATGGTATCCAGTATTTTAAGGGAAGGGACGTTCATGGATTGCGCCAGGGCCTCGTAGAGGAGGACCGGCCCCTTCCATTCGCCCCGGAAATTCAGGGGTATGTAGGGGGTGCCGTCCTCGTTGTGGAACACCATAGGGACATCGTAGATCAGGGACGCGGGGGTAAACAGCCCCGTATCAATGGCGGCGGAATAATACAGGGGTTTAAAGGAACTCCCCGGCATGATCCGCCCCTGGGTGGCCCGGATAAGCTGGTTGGATTGATCGAATTCGGAGCCCCCCACCACGGCCTTAATATACCCGGTCTCGTTTTCAATGGCGATAAGGGCGCCTTCCACCACGTTTTGCTCCGCGTTGCTTTTTAACGCCGCAAAGGATGCGTTGGTAATAACCTTCAGGTCAGGAAGCCCGAAAACCAGGGCGGCCATATCCACCACGGGATTAATGGTCTTGGTATACCGGGAGAGGGCCTTCTGTTCATTTTGGGCGTCCGCCGTGGCGTGGATCGAATTCAGGTTAAAATAGAGGGAAAGGAGGTCCACGATGGGGATATAGGTCTGCTCCGCCCGGACCAGCCGGGAGCCCCGGGAAAGGGCATACTCCCGGTTTGCCTTAACCAGCCCTTCGGCCATCAGTTTTTCCGCGGTCGCCTGATGTTTCAGGTCAAGGGTGGTAAGGACCGTATACCCGTCCCGGTAATAAACCATGGTCCCGTACATCATGTCGTCCAATTGCCGGCGGACATATTCGCTGAACCAGGGGGCCGCGTCTTCCCGGTGGTAATAGGCGGCGGTGGATTCCCGGGTGTAATCGTAATGCTCCCAATATTCGGCAAAGGAAGCCTCCGCCTCTTCTTCGGTGGTATAGCCGAATTCGATCATCCGGTTCAGCACCGAACGCTGGCGCTCCATGGCGATATTGGGGTTATCCAGCGGGTTGTACCGGGCGGGGCTTGAAAGCTGGATCACCAGGATCGCCGCCTCCGCCAGGGTTATCTCCCGGGCGCTGTGGCCGAAGAAGTATTTGCTCGCCGCTTCTACCCCGTAGGTGCCGGGGCCCATATAGGAATAATTAAGGTAAATTTCGAGGATCTCGTTTTTCGTGTACCGCCGCTCCATCTGGATGGCCCACCAGAGTTCCCGGATCTTCCGGGACAGGGTCCGTTCGCTCCGGTCCGTGTAGAGGCTCCCCGCTATCTGCTGGGTAATGGTAGACCCTCCCCCCCAGGACTTCCCGATAAGCTGCCCCACCAGCGCCCGGGTTATGGCCTTGATGCTGAACCCTTTATGGCTGTAAAAACCCGGGTCTTCCCGGGCCAGCACCGCGTGGATGAGGTGCCGGGGCAGTTCGTTTAAGGAGATCATTTCCCGTTTTTCATTCGAGGAGAATTCGGTGATCAAAATTCCGTTAATATCGAGGATCTTGGTGGGCAGGGCGGGGGCAAATTCCTGGAAATTCTCCTGGTTTTTAATATTTACCGTTTGGGCCAGGGACAGACCTAACGAAACACCGATACCTGCCACGATCAGGATGGCTAAGGCCGCAAAAATGCCGGCCGTTATGGGTTTTTTCATAGTATATTTATCCTGCATTACGCTGAGCATTTCCCAAAACCCGGTTGGTTTTAGGAAATGCTCTTGAAAAAGCGGTCTCAAGCCCGCTTTTTCCCATAAATCTCAGGTTGCTTTCCCCAAAACTGAAGTTTTGGGAAAGCCTCCTCTTACTCAATAAAGCCTATGGAAGGGTTCTCTTTTTGTCAAGGCCGGGCCGTCAAATACCGAATCCGGGGCCCACGCGTTTGCTTTTGCCCCCATACCGCGGCGGGGCGGCTCCCTCCTGCCCACGGCTCCGGATCCAAAAAAGGCCGGTAACGAACCGAAGTTCGTTACCGGCCATGCCCTTGAGGCATATCGGAAATATAGTGATTTGGGAGGGGAACTATAGGTCCGACATTATATATATCGGTAGAACCTGCATTTTCCTTAGCAAAATTGATAAAAAGATGGAATATTGAGCCTGTTCCAAAATCCGGTTGGTTTTAGAACAGGCTTTTCAACAGTAAGGCGGTTTCAAAATCCTCCGGCCCGGCGGCCGGGCTTGAAACTTTCCCCGGCCTTTTGTTTAGCGCGGATTATCCCGGAAAAGCAGCCTTCCCGGGTCCTGGGCCTGCCCGTTCTGCCGTAATTCAAAATGCAGGTGGGGGCCGGTGGACTGGCCGGTACTTCCCACCTTGCCTATCAGGGCGCCGGTCCGGACCTGGCTCCCCAGGGTGGTGAGGATCGCCGAAAGGTGGCCGTAAAGGCTGACCCAGCTTTCCCCGTGCCGGATCACAATGTATTTCCCGTAAATGGGATCTTCCCCCAGGTCCGTTACCACCCCCTCCCGGGCGGCGAATACGTCGCTCCCCTCGGGGGCCGCCAGATCCAGGCCTTCGTGGATCTTTACCGTCCCGGTGATGGGGTTTCTCCTCAGGCCGAAGGGGCTGGTAACCCGGTAGGTACGCAGGGGAAAACTGAAGTTAAAGTTGAGGAAAAAGATCCGTTCCGTGGGGGAAAAATCCGCGCCGGGAATGAAAAGAAACCCCGCCTTGTTCCCCCCCCGGTTTATGGTGATAGAAACCCCGGCATGTACCTCCCGGGAGGAGGCGAGGAGCCGCTCCAGGTCCGATTCGGGATTTTCGGGGATAAAGATCCCCGGGACCGAGGGGAGCAGCAGGGTCCCGCTCAAGGCCCCGGGATGGGCGATACGGTTGAGGGTGGTCAGGGCCGCGTAGGGGATATTGCACCGGGCGGCGAGGCTGAAAACATCGTCGGTTTCCTGCGGGGCATAGGCATAAACCGTCAGGGCCTCGGCCAGGCTGGAGGCGTCTTCCCCGGTCCGGGCCCGGTTGGCAACCCGGCGCCGGGCGTTTTCCACGTCCGCCATGTACTGGTTAAAGGCCAGGTCCCGGACATCCAGCCGGGTTATGACGGGAAAATTCGCTTCGGTATTTTCCGCCCCCAGGGGGAGTACCCCCGCGAGAAAGACCAAGAGCCAAAGCCCCCCTGTTTTTTTCATGCCTGTCATACCTGCCCGCAGCCTTATCGTACCAGGAATAGGCTTGAAAGAGAAGGCGGCCCCGCTCCCCCCGGTTTTTTGCCGCTTCCCCCAGCGCAGCCTCCGGGCGCCGGCGGCACAATTGGGGGCTCCGGGCAAGTCCGGCGAGCAAAGGCGAAGGCATACCGTACCCGTCCCTTGTTGAACGATCCATTCAAAGGGTTGCCTGGGAGCCTGTTGCACTTGTGGATTTTTTGCATGGATATGCAAAAAATCCTCGATTATCGGGCTCCTTTATGCAGTTTGCAGGGTATAAAAATTCACTTTTGTGAATTTTTATACAATTTTGCGCTGAAGCGCAACAAACTGCTAGAAACTCCCCATATTTCTTTTTTCCAGGGCCCATTCGTTCAGGCGCCATTCCTGCATATACTTCCGGTTAAGCTCCCGAACCTGGAGAAAATACCGGTCCGCCAGATTCCTGTTTCCCCGGATATCGTAATATTCCGCTAAATAGTAGAGCATCTTGGCCTTGGTATCAATATTCCGCTCCCGGTCTATGCGGATGGCCACATCATTATCCCCGGAAAGATCGTAGTACAGCCGGAGCATATACCAGGGCAGGGTCTCCCGCTGCACCTTGCGCAGGGCCTGTTCCAGATATTGCCGGGGGTCCGACAGCTTTCCCGCCCGCATCCAGTTCATGGCGGCGAGGAGGGCATAGGTCCATTCCTGGGGAGCCCGTTTATAGGCCTCCGCGAAGGCATCCCGGGCTTCCCCCCAGAGGCCCTTCCGCATCTTGTGGAGTCCAATCCCCTCAAAGGCGAAATAATAGTCAGGGTTTAACCGGGCCAGGGAGGCGTAATCCTGCTCCGCCCCGTCGTAGTCCCCCAACTCGTCCTTGATGCCGGCGCTGTACACATAGGCCACAAATGAATCCGGGGCCAGGGAAATGGCCCGGTCAAATTCCTCCAGGGCATCCCGCTTCCGGTTAAGGTCCAGCAGCACATTCCCCCGGTCACAGGCTATCCAATAATCGCCGGCGGCCAGTTCCTTGGCCTTATTGAGGTCATCCAGGGCCTGGTTGGGGTAACCCGCGGCCCGATAGAGCCGGGCCCGCTGGCTCAAACCCAGGGGCCATTGGGGGTAGAGGCTCACCACCTTGTTGAGCAGGGCTTCCGCTTCCGCGGGTTTCTGCTCCCGCCGGTAGATATCCGCCCGGCCCGTCAGGGCGTCCCGGTCATCGGGGGCAGCCGCCAGGGCCCGGTCAAAATAGGATGCCGCGGTCCGTAACGAGCCGATCCGCAGGGCCATATTCCCCAGGGTATTCAACGCCCGGACATGGGCGGGATCCGCCTTGAGGATCCGGTCCAGCAGGGCCCGCTGTTCCCGTTCCCGGCCGGCGACCTCTTCTATCGAAGAAAGCACAAACAGGGCCTCGGTATTATCAGGTTCCCCGGCGATGATCTCCTCTACGATGACCCGTCCCTCCCCGGCGCGGCCGGCGGAAATGAGGATCGAGGCTTTCAGCAAACGGAGGGGGGCGGTTTCAGCCTCGGCGGGATCCATTTCATCAAAAAGGGCCAGCGCCCCGTCATAATCCCCTCTTTCCAAAAAAGCGGTCATCCGGTTTAATATTCCCTGGGCGGCGGGGATCTCCGGTTCCGGCGGCGCAGCCTCGATTTGAGGCGGGGTCAGCCCCGGTTCAGGGGAGGGACCCGCCGGGGGAGGGGCGGAGGAACAGGCAATCAGAGCCGCCAGTATAATCCCCCCCAGGAAAATGGGCCATAGGCCCCGGAAAAGCGCGTCATATAAACCCGTTACAAGCCTGTTGTTTATATTCATTGGAATATATATTATACAATCATGAGACGCGCGGGGCAACACGCCCGGCTGGTTATCCCGCCGGTCCTGCGGTTTCCCGCCTTCGGGCGGTGAAATTGTTGAATTGGTCATACACATTGAATTTATATTATCGGATACATTATGCTTAATTTAATGAAAAAACCTATGTTTCCCCGGATAATCGCCCTTGTTTTTATATATGGAATCATTTTTTTGCTTCTCGTGATGATACAGTTTACCCGGCAAGGAGCCTTTACCTGCAAGGCGGGGGATCTGATCGTATCCGGCTATTACCGGGAGCCCCCCGCCGATTCCTCCTCACCCCCGGGAGCGTACCTGCTGACCAACGGGGCCAGCGTTTTTTTTGGGGGCCTGGAATTCCGCATGGAAGACCGCAGCGGTTTCGCGCTTCATTATGAGGACGGCGGCGCGGAAAAGATAGTCCCCGAATATATGGTTCTGACCGAGGATGCGGCCTCCTTCAGGCTTCCCGGGGGTTCTGAACTCAACTTTTCCACCCGGGGTCCCACGGGAAAGGCGGAACTGCGGATCAGCGGCAGCTTTGACGATCACGTTCAGCGGCTGGAATTGCCCTACCGGCTCCTCAGGAATTCCCGGATGCGGAAATCCGAAGACGGGAAGGTCCGGATTACCGCCGGCGGCACGGATTACGCCTTTGAGGCGGCGGAACTCGATACCGCGTCCCGGACCCTCGCCATTACGGCGGGGGGAGCCGCGGTCTCTTACCGGGCGGTTCCGGAAAACAAGAGCTTTATCCCGGATGACCTGGTTATCCCCGCCGCCCTGGACCTTGAGGAGTACGAAGCGCTCCTGACCCAATGGCGGGATCAGGCCTTTGCCCTGTGGAGCCAGGCCGTGAAAACCGCCAATGACGAAGCGGTGGTAACCGCCTATCTGGGCGAATCAATCCGGCGGGGCGGTTATAAGGCGGCGGTTTCCTCCATATCCCCGGCTTTTTTGAACGGGGAGCGAAGGACCTTTGCGTCTTCGGTATACCTGGGGCGCCTGGACATAGGGCTGCGCTCGCTCTCCGCCGCTGAACGGGACAAACAGAGCCGCCTTTCCCGGCTGATACTCGATGAAAAGTCCCCGGACTTTTTGGGGGAACCCCATGTTTTTGCATACCTGGAGACCCGGCATAACACGGCCCTTATCAACGGCGGCATTGAAATCGTCCGGGACCTGGATCCGTCCTCCCTGTCCCCGGATAGGGCGCCGGGCATCCTGGAAGGGTGGTATGACTGGCATTTGTACCGCCCCAACGAGGAGAACCCCTTTGCCCGGCTGCTGGATCAGGCCTGTTTTGCGATTGCCGCGGCGGCCCAAAAAAGCCCCCCGGGGGACCGGCTGTTTGTATTTTCCGGGACCTCGGCGGACACGGAATTCAACCTCCGCCTGGGAAAAGCCCTGACCCTCTACGGGGAAACCGCGGGGAATAAGACCTGGGCGGCCCTGGGACGCTCCCTTATCCTGTCCGTCCTCTCCCTCGCCGACGCTTCGGGGACCCTGCCGGAGGCCGTATCCAGCGGGGAGGACGCGGAAAGCCCCCGGCGCCTGGATTCCGCCGGGATCTACCGCTTCCTCGCCTCCGGGACCTATCCCCATGCGGTAACCATCGGCCATCCCCCGGAAGGCGTCTGGGCCTGGACCGTGGCCCAGGTCTCGTCGGTCCGGGAAAACAACGTCCTGGATATTTCCGTATCCTTCTCCGAGGGAGAGACCCACTACATGATAATCCGCGGTATCCGGCCCTTCTCCAAAATTCAGCTTTACGGCATTGATTACCGCACGGATCCCCAATTTGAGCGTTACGATTCCTCGGGCTGGTCTTATTCATCCTCGGAACAGACCCTGCTGGTCAAAATGCGGCACCGGGCCGCGGTGGAGCATATCAGGATCTACTCCTAATAGGCTGACCAGTGTCCAGACACGATTAAATTGCGGATTTGGCGCGGGGGGATTCATGGTTCCCGCGCCGGCCATGCAGGTCCAATCCCCGGGGATTCAAGGGTGGTCTTGTAAAGGGCGGCCGGAAGCCCTGGGGTACCCCGCCGGCGGGGGTCAGGCACCACCGCTAGATATAGCGCCTGGGGTCAGGCTCCACCCCCTACATCTAGCAGCGTACCGGAGCATGTCAGGGTCAGACCCCGCCGGCGGGGGTCAGGCACCACCGCTAGATATAGCGTCTGGGGTCAGGCTCCACCCCCTACATCTAGTAGCGCACCGGAGTATGTCAGGGTCAGACCCCGCCGGCGGGGGTCAGGCACCACCACTAGATATAGCGACTGGGGTCAGGCTCCACCCCCTACATCTAGCAGCGAGAA
>JAISOR010000253.1 GCA_031275535.1 Treponema sp.
GGCCATCAATGCAATCGAACCGGGGGGCGCGGAGGCTAACGGCGCCACGGTAAAGATTACCGGCGTGTTCGTAAATGTCAGCACCAACCTTACCGTGCCCGCCGGCGTTACGCTTGATGTGACGGCAGACGGCGCGGCCATCCTCCTGCACGACGGGACATTGACCGTGAACGGCACGGTGAACGCCAAGAGTGATTACATTCGTATGGAAGACACCGGAACTTGGGGGATCATCAACGGGAGCGGGACCATCTACCTGAAGAGCAAGGGCAGCCTCCTCAACATCAGTGGCAACGGGAATGTAGCCAAGCCGAAATTCACCCTTGACGGCGTTACGCTGGTCGGACTGGAGGACAACAACGAGTCATTGGTAGTTGTGGATAATGGCGGCGACTTTGTCTTGAAAAGCGGCACGATTAAGGACAATACTGCCGCCAGCGATGCTGGCAGGGTGACCGGTGGGGTGAAGGTCCACAATAGTACATTCACCATGTCAGGCGGGACTATCAGCGGCAATACCGCCAACGGCCACGGCGGCGGGGTGAACCTCGGCAACAGCACATTCACCATGGAAGACGGGATCATCAGCGGTAATACCGCCAGCGGGGACGGTGGCGGTATGAAGGTCAACAGCAGCAGCACATTCACCATGAAAGGCGGGACTATCAGCGGCAATACCGCCGGCGAAACCGGTGGCGGAGTGGAGTTCAACAACAGTACATTCACCATGAAAGGCGGCGCTATCAGCGGCAATACCGCCAATGCCGGCGGCGGGGTGATGTTCACCGGCAACAGCACATTCACCCTGGAAGGCGGAACCATCAGCGGTAATACCGCTGAAAATAGCGGCGGCGGGGTAGATATGCGGGGTGACTTCACCATGAAAGGCGGAACCATCAGCGGCAATACCTCCTGGGAAGGCGGCGGGGTACGGGTTAACGAAAATAGTACCTTCACCCTGGAGGGCGGAACCATCAGCGGTAATATCTCTGAAAATAGCGGCGGCGGGGTGTATCTTGGCTCTGGCGCCGCTATTACCAAGACCGGGGGCACCATTTATGGGAACAACGCCGCCTCTGCGGATCAGAATAAAGTTACCGGTTATACCGACCGGGGCGCGGCGGTGTATGTGGATTTCTACTCCGGTACGGATATACGCCTGGAAAAGACCGTGGACGCGGCCCACAACCTGACCAAGGCGAAAACCGACACCACCGCGGAAAGCCTGACCGCCGGAAAGGGCTGGACGGAATGAACGAGGAATAATGAATAGTGAATGTGGCGTGAAGTGATGAGGGGGGACGGTAACGACAGGGGATTGCTTAGAAATCACCCTCGCAGTTAATTCGCCGTGGGGTCTAATACCCAAGAACCCGCTCGCCAGCTCGCAGGGGAGCTTCAGGGCGAGGAGGTTCATTTCTCTTCCTTACTCGTAACGACTCATATCAATATGTTTAGTCTAATTCTTCACTCCTCACACCCCACCCTTCACACTTCCTCCCCTTCCCCCTTTCTCAATTGCCGACAGGGATACGGTGGATTATCCTGAGCGCATAGTCATCGCCTGCCGGCGGGGCCAGGGTATCAAGAGCGGGGTCCCACTCCGTGTATACCGCCTCCGCCCGGAGGGAGCCCCTAAAGTCCAGGGGGACCACTATTTCGGTGGTAAAGGGATTGGGAGGGCCCTCCCCAAGGGTAAATTCAACGGAGCCTTCCCCGGCGGCGCCATTGCCCCCGGTATATGAAAAGGGCATGGGGGCGGCATAAATAACCGGGGGGACCCCTTGGGCGGCGCTGTCCAGGTACAGGTCAAAACGGACAGGGCTGCCTAGGGCGCTAAGGGTAATTTCCAGGATCCGCCTTTCCAGGAAGATCCGGTTCGCCAGGTCCATCTTGAGAATCTCCGCCCCGGAAGAGGCCTGGGTCAGGGTCCGCCGTACCGGCTGGGGAGCCGGTGTTTTTGAAAGGTCCCGGACGTACAGCCCCAGGCCCCCCAGGGTAAGGCCCAGGAGGATCAGCCGGGGAAGGATGTAATACCGCCAGAGCCGTCCCTTTTTTTGCTCCCTTGCCAGGGCGGCGCTCCGCTTAAAGATAAGGAAGAAGGGCAGGCTGACCAGGGCTATATACAGGGTAAGCACCCCATTCCCGGCAAGGATCAGCTCCACCAGCCCCCGGCTTTTGGCGTTCATAAGGTTGATCAGGGCCACGGCCGCCTGGATGGGGGTAAGGAGGCCGCAGAGGCCGACCAGGAGGGGGACCCTGATGACGGCGCCCAGGAGGGTAAAGAGGAAGGTCAGGGTGAATATCGGCATAAAGGTAATATCCAGAAGGGCCGCGGTCAATATTCCCAGGGTCACCAGGATAACCGCGGAATTCCCGTAGAAGTTTGCCTTCCGGGGTATTTCCAGCAGCTCCGAGAGGGGGGAAAGGGCCGAAAAAAGGAACATCCCCAGGAGAAGCTGCAGGGCAATTCCCCCATAGGACACCTGGGTTTCGGAGATCCCGAAAAGCCCCAGCACCAGGTGGAAGAATAACTTCATCCCCTGCAAAGAGAGGGCCAGGACCGCAAAAAGGAGTAACAGCACCCAGAAACGCTGTATAAATACCCGCCATTGGATTACCAGCTGGTACCGGTATATGACGGAATAGATCAGGAAGATGAAGAGTAATAAAACCGCGGCGCTAAGGGCCAGTACAATGGTCAGGGGTTCCGACAGAAACAGGGTCTTTCCCCGGAATTGTACCAGGGAATAGTGGTAATCCATGTTTTCCGTTGATATGCGGAGGGAATTGGCATAGTCCAGGAGCATATCCGCCAGCAGGGCGGCCTCCAGGGTGCGCGCGCCCCCGTCCGGCGAGCCGCTTACATAGAAGGCCGGGACTTCCCGGGCCTGGGCGAATTCCAGCGCCGAGGGCCCCCGGGCCAGATTAAGCTTATAGAGTTCGTTAAAGCGGATGGAAAAGGCATAGGGGATTCCATGGGAATCGCAGAGGTCCGGCAGGGGCCGCAGGATGCTTAAGGGCGCCAGGGTATTCCGGGCGCCGTGGTGGATCACCAGGCCCCGGGGGGCCTCAAAGAGATCGATATATACCAGGGCCGCGTTTTCAGGATTTTCCAGGTGGTTGATGAGATCCTCCAGCCCCCGGTGGGAACCCTTCTGCAGATCCTCCGCTAAATGGGGGAATTCATCCCCCAGAAAGGCGACCCGGATATCCGCATCGGCGCCCTGTTCCAGAACCCTCTGTATAAAGGCCAGCCCCAGTTCAAAACCATAGGGAAAGGCCGCGCCCCCGTCGTTTATCCCCGAAAGGGGAATGGCCAGGACAAAACTTTCATCGAGCACATCCTCCCCGGTCCCGGGCGGGGAGGGGATATGTACCTCAATCGATGAACCAAAGCCGCCGTAATCGGCAAAGAGGGAATGTTCCTCAAAGGGAATACCCCCTTCCCGCAGCGTCCGGCCCAGGTCCCTCCGGCGGGCGGCTTCCAGGGCGGTACTGCCGGAGCCTTCCTGCGCCGCGGAGAAGAAGAGGGGCAGTAAAAAAAAGAACGCAATGAGGATATTTCGCATAAAGCCCACTGGTCAAACATAGCGCCAAGGCCAGCTAAGGTCAAGTTTAGGGCCCCGGGAGAGAAGGGTGGGGAGTGAAGGGTGACAATATAGTATTCCCCGTGGGGAAAGGCAACACGCTGGGGAAGAAAGTGCGAAGCAGTAATTCCCCCCTTGGAGAAAGATAAGACGGCCTGGGCGGGCCCTGTTACCTTTTCCTTATGGGTATACTTTTTCCGGGACCCACGCCCTGTTACCGGTATTCCCAAAACACGCTCACCGGTTCGCGTGCCGTTTTTGGGCGGGTTATCTGAAAGCGGACACTTGACCGAAGCCCCGCAGGGGCAAGCGGGACCTACTACATTTTTCTTATGGGTTTCCCTTTTCCGGGGTCCCACCCTGTTACCGGTACCCAAAACACGCTCAATGTTTCGCGTGCCATTTTTGGGTGGGCCGCTTTCAGATGTTCTGCCCAGGCCATTTTTTTCGTTCAAAATTAGTGGTTAAATTTCTTTGTAAATGTAAAATTGCTGTACCGGTGACAGAGAACCCCCTTTTATATATACTTAATACAAGATACAGCAATTTGTTTAAGCGAGGTTCTCTGATGCCGGTAAAGGATAAGAAAAGTATCTTCGAGCTGCCCTTGAAATTTGTTTTAACAGAAGAAGGTTCTTCGGTATTTATCCGGCAGAAACGAAAATTGGTCCGTCTGAAAATGGGGGATAATTCTGAGGAATACGGACTTTCCCTGGATAAGACCGGGGTCCCCTTCCTGCAGCGGATGCTGCTGGTCGATTATATTTCCAAACTTGAGATAAGCGGGGTGGACCCCGTGGCCTGCCGGGGGGAGATAATCGATTTCTCCAAACTGCTGGTCTATAGTCTCATATACCGGCAGTTTGGCATGGTCTCCTTTTCCCAGCTCCTGGCGGCGGAACCGATAAAAAGATGGAACCGGGCCAATCCCTTTAATATTATTGACGAAAAAACCCAGTTTAAAGAAGGATTCCTCCAGGCCTTTATCCGGGAACATGCCCAGGAAGTTGCCGGCCTCAGGCAGGAATTGTTACGACCCCTCCACGCATCCATTGCAAAAAACGACAAGTTCCTGGCGGAGGAAAAAAACATCCAAATCTTTCTCAGCGAAAAATTTGTGGAAATTATGAACCCCGCGGTTTGGTTTTTATTGATCCGGTTCCGGGATGCCAGGGAATTTACCGCCCTTTTGTCCGAAATTCGGTCATGCCTGACGGAATACATGGAAAAAACAAAGATCGCCGAATATGCGGCCCTTATGATCATTGAACTGGCGGTAAACATCGAGAATCTCAATATCCTGCGGGAAGCCAAAGTACTCTATAAAAATACCAGCATGGATATTAACAG
>JAISOR010000303.1 GCA_031275535.1 Treponema sp.
AATTCCCCCGGTGAGCGCTTCTGGAATTCCCTGCCGGAGGAGACCGGTTCCCGGGCTCCGCAGGCAGACTCCACAGGTAAGCGAACGGGGGGAATTCCCGCTCCCCCGCGGGCTTCGGAGGTAAGGCAAAAAGTAAGCGTCCGGGCTCTATTGACATTTTTAGGTAATTGGGTATAGTGGGTATAGTTGTATTATGACAAAAAATGATGTTTTGTCATAAAAGGTCGGTGTAATGGCAATTGAAATCATCGCTACCGGGCGGGCAATTCCGGCGAAAAGACTTACCAACCACGACTTGGCCGGCCGGCTGGATACCACCGATGAATGGATCCGGTCCCACACGGGAATCGGGGCCCGCCATGTGGCGGAAGCGGGGGTTGCCGCGAGCGATCTGGCGCTGGAAGCGGCCGGGAATGTTTTGGCCATGGCCGCCGAACGGCTGGGGACAGCCGGGGAAACCCTGGCCCAATCCCTGGACGTGATAATCCTGGGGACGACGACCCCGGATTATTACGGCGTTCCCGCCACCGCCTGCGTTGTTCAGGATAAGCTGGGGGCCAAAAACGCCGCCGCCATGGATGTTACCGCCGCCTGCACCGGCTTTATCTACGGCCTGGAGGTAGCCGCGGGGCTCCTCACCGTGGACCGGTCCCGGAAACGGGCCCTGGTGATAAGCGCCGAGGTCCTGTCCCGGGTCGTGGACTGGAGTGACCGGAATACCGCGGTGCTGTTTGGCGACGGAGCCGGGGCGGCGCTCATCGAACGGACCGAAACCTCCGGGGAGGGTAAAAACCGGCGGGGGCTGCTGCGGACCATTTTGAGGGCGGACGGTTCCGGCGCGGAATGCCTCATGATACGGCAGGGGGGCTCCCGGCATCCCTATCAGGGAGGGGGAGCCGATAAGCCGCCCCATGTGGAGATGGACGGCCGGGCGGTGTATAACTTTGCGGTAAAGGCCATCACCGGCGTCATGGAACAGCTCATGGTCCATGAGAACATCACCATCAATGATGTGGCCCGGATTATCCCCCATCAGGCAAACGCCAGGATAGTTCAGGCCGCGGGAAAACGGTTGGGAATACCGGAAAGCAAATTTTTTCTTAACATCGAAGAATATGCCAACACGTCCTCCGCTTCTATCCCCATTGCCCTGGACGAATTAAACCGGGGGGGGGAATTAAAGCCGGGGGACCTTATCATGACCATAGGCTTCGGCGGGGGATTAACGTATGGAGGGAATCTTATTATATGGTAGTAAAGAATCCGGCCTTCCTGTTTCCAGGACAGGGGGCCCAGTATCAGGGTATGGCCCTGGATATTTTTGAGGCCGGCGGCGCCAAGGTCAGGGAACTTTTCACCCTGGCTTCGGAGGTGATGGGACAGGATATGCGGGCCCTCATCGGGGAAGCGGACGGGGAGACCCTCAAGCGGAGCGACATAGCCCAGCCTGCCCTCACCCTGGCAAATATGGCCGCCGCGGTTTACCTGGGGGAGCAGGGCATCCTGCCCGGGGCCTGCGCGGGATTCAGCCTGGGGGAATACGCCGCCCTGGCCGCCGCCGGGGTCCTGGACACGGAGACCTGCTTCCGCCTGGTAAAAGCCCGGGGCAGGGCCATGCAGGACGCCGCGGATCGGCTCCGGGGCGCCGGGGAGGCTGAAACGCCGGGGATGGCCGCGGTGATCGGCCTTGACCCGGAAAAGGTGGAGGCCCTGATCCTCCGGTGGAAGGCCGGCGGGCTTTTGGAGCTCTACGGGGCCAACTTTAACTCCCGCGGTCACGTGGCGGTCTCCGGGACCGCCGCCGCCCTGGCCGAAGCCGAAATCCGGTTTAAGGAAGCCGGGGCCCGCCGGGTCCTGAGGCTCCCGGTCGCCGGCCCCTTCCATTCCCCCCTCATGGCCGGGGCCGTGGAAGTTTTCGGCCCGGTTTTGGAAGCCTCGGAATTTAAGGACCCCCTGCTCCCGCTGTTTTCCAATGTTTCCGGCGGCCCCGTGGGTTCCGGGGCGGAGGCAAAGGCCCTGGCCCTCAGGCAGATTACCGAGCCGGTCCGGTGGACCACGGAGGAGGGGGCCCTGGCGGCGCTGGGCATACTGGACGCGGTTCTGGAAACCGGTCCCGGTAAGGTGCTGCAGGGGTTATGGAAGGATGTGGAAACCGGCATCCCCTGTTTTGCCGCCGGAACCGCCGCGGATATCGAGACCCTTGCCGGCTGGCGGTTTGAGGAAAAGCAGGGGGCCTAGGAGCCTGTTGCGGCAGGATTGAAAAGGCGGTTTTCGCGCAAGGGATTGGAGGGGTGCGAAGCAGCCCCGGCGCGGAGCGCCGGGGCCGGAGCGAAGCGGAGCCCCGAAAAGCCCGGTTCCCGCCGGAGGCGGGAATGCGCCCAAATTCACCGCTTTAATGGGGTCTAACAGCCATGAAGTACCGGGTATGAACCATAGAGGAGCGTTGCATGGAATTAGCGGATAAAAAGGCCCTGGTTACCGGGGCGTCCCGGGGTATAGGCCGGGCGGTGGCGGAGCTGTTTCTCGCCCAGGGAGCCGAAGTTTGGGGGCTGGGAACCAGGGAACCGGAGGATCTGGGGGAACGGATCTCCCGGTCCGGGGGAAAGCTCCACTGGATAAGCGCGGATTTGACCGCGGTAAGCGCCGTGGAAGGGATCATCGAGGGGCGCCTGAAAGAGGCCGGCGGTTTCGATATCCTGGTGAACAACGCCGGGATAACCAGGGACAACCTTTCCTTCCGCATGAGCCTTGAGGATTGGGAACAGGTTTTGGCGGTGAACCTGACCGCGGCCTTCCTTATCGCCCGGACCGCGGCCAGGGATATGATCCGCCGCAGGAGCGGCTCCATCATCAATATGTCCAGCGTGGTGGGGATCCACGGAAACGGGGGGCAGGTCAACTACGCCGCCAGCAAGGCGGGGCTTATCGGGTTGACCAAAAGCCTGGCCCAGGAAACCGCCGGCCGGGGGGTGCGGGTCAACGCGGTGGCCCCGGGGTTCATTGTTTCGGACATGACCAACGCCATACCCGCCGCGGCCCGGGAGAAGCTGCTGGACCATATTCCCCTCAAACGGATGGGGAACCCTGAGGATGTGGCCGAGGCGGTTTTGTTTCTGGCTTCCGCCCGGGGGAGTTATATCACCGGACAGGTACTTGCCGTGGACGGCGGCATGTTTATATAGCAGACGGAGGATGATTATGAAGAAGCGGGTTGTGGTTACCGGCCTGGGGGTTATTTCGCCTCTGGGAAATTCGGTACAGGAATTTGAAACCTCCCTTAAGGCGGGGAAAAGCGGCATCGGGACGATCAGCTCCTTTGATACCGCCGGTTTTGACGTTACCATTGCCGGGGAGGTGAAAAATTTTGATCCCGGCCTGTGGATGGATAAAAAGGACGCCCGGAAAATGGCCCGGTTTACCCAGTTTGCGGCGGCCGGCGCGGCCCAGGCCCTATCCCAGGCCGGGCTGCTGGAAACCTCCGAAGGGATGGGCCGGCGCCTGAAAAGCGATCCCGAAAAAACCGGGGTGGTCCTGGGAAACGGCATCGGGGGCTACGAAATCGTTACCGAATCTTTTCACAAACTCTTTACCAGCGGCCCCCGGCGTATGCTCCCCCTGACGGTCCCCCTGATGATCGGGAACGAGGCGGCGGGTACTGTTTCCATGATCTATGGGACCAAAGGCCCCGCCTATACCCAGGTAACCGCCTGCGCCTCCGGTACGGATGCCCTGGGGCATGCCCTGGACCTGATCCGTTCCGGAAGATGCGATGTGGTGGTAAGCGGGGGGACCGAAGCCTGCATAGTCCCCTTTTCCATCGGGGGTTTCCAGATGCTCAAGGCCCTCTCCTCCAAGCACAACCATGAGCCGGAAAAGGCGAGCCGGCCCTTTGACGCGGGCCGGGACGGTTTCGTCATGGGGGAGGGCGCGGGGATCCTGATCCTGGAGAGCCTGGAACACGCAAAAAACCGGGGGGCGGCGGTTCTGGCGGAATTTGCCGGGTATGGCGCCACCGCCGACGCCTACCATATCACCGCCCCGGACCCGACCGGGGAAGGGGGGGGCCAGGCCATCATCCTCGCCCTAAAGGACGCGGGCTTGAAGCCTGAGGAGCTTCAATATTATAATGCCCATGGGACTTCCACGGAGATCAATGATCCCACGGAAACCAAAATGATAAAATACGCCTTTGGGGATCATGCCTATAAATTGAAGATCTCCAGCACCAAGAGCATGACCGGCCATTGTATAGCCGGCAGCGGGGGGCTTGAGGCCATTACCTGCATCCTGGCCATCCGGGGCGGATATTTCCCCCCCACGATTAACCTGGACAATCCCGATCCTGCCTGTGATTTGGACTATGTCCCCCATAGGACCCAATATGGCGCGGTGGACGCGGCGGCGTCCGGCTCTTTGGGGTTCGGGGGCCACAACGGGGTGGTGGTGTTCAGGAAATACACCGAATAAGGGGCGGCTATGAACAAAATCGAAGAACTCCTCCCCCACCGGGAACCTTTCCTCTTTGTGGATGAGATTATCGAGGCGACCAGGGAGAGAATTCTGGCCCGTCACGTTTTCACCGAGGGGGAATTTTTTTTCCGGGGGCATTTTCCCCAATACCCGGTGGTTCCGGGGGTTATCCTGATAGAGACCATGGCCCAGTCCGGCGGGGCGGGCCTCCGCCGGCTCGGGGGCCTTGAGGGGGCCGCCGGACAGGGGGCCTTGTTTTTTCTTGCCTCGGTGGACAAGGTAAAGTTCCGCCGCCAGGTGCGGCCCGGGGAAGAGGTCCGGTCGGAGATACGGAATCTGCGGGTATCCGCCAGGATGATCAAACAGGCGGGCCGGGCCTATGTGGGGGAGGAGCTTGCCGCCGAAGCGGAATGGCTCTGCATGGTATCCGCCGGTACCCCCGCCGGGTAAAGCAAAAAGTAAACGCTTGCCCGTTGCCTTGAAGCAAAGCCGGAATTCACCTACACTGGTTCCGGAGGATGACCGGTGGACAAGGCCCCCAAAACCGATAAAGCTCCGGAGAAGATACACTGGCACCCCGCGTTTTTCCAGGCCCTCAAGGCGGACCTCCTGGACTGGAAGGACGTGCTC
>JAISOR010000022.1 GCA_031275535.1 Treponema sp.
GAGGCTTTCCCAAAACTTCAGTTTTTGGGAAAGCAACCTTAGATTTATGGGAAAAAGCGGGCTTTAGACCGCTTTTTCAAGAGCATTTCCTAAAACCAACCGGGTTTTGGGAAATGCTCGAATGAAACCGAACTTTCATTGGCGTCGGGATACGAGGGCCCGGTAAACCTCAGTATCTTGAGTCTACAGGATAGCGGGTCCCTTCCCTATAAGCGGCCGGAACGTTTGACCAGCAGGTAGCGGTTTATCAGGTCCGGGGAAATGTCCGTGGAAGAAGTCTCCAGGGTCAGGAGCCCCAGGTGTTCCCAGGTTTTGTAGAGCCGCTGCCGGGAACGGAGATAGAACAGAGCCGCCGCCCGTTCGGCGAATTCCTGGGCGTTCCGGGGCCGGCGGAGGGCGAGTTCTCCCGCCTCTTTTTCACGGAGGTTTACCAGGAGGAGGAGGTGCCGTTCCCGGATTCGGGGGAGGATCCAGGAGAGGGATTCCCCGTCTTCCTCCCGGAAATTGCTGATCAGGATGATAAAGGTGCGGCGGTGGACCCGGGTCAGCGCGTTTTCCAGGGCGGAAAAGGGTGAGGAGGGGACCGGCGCGCTTTTTAGGTCGTAGAGTTTGTTTAAAAGTCCGGGCAGGGCCCTCGGCCCCTTGCCCGGGGGCAGCCACCGTTCTTCGGCGCCAAAGCTGAGGGCCGCCACGGAGTCCCCGTGTTTCAGGGCCGTATAGGAGAGGAGCAGCGCCGCGTTCAGGGCGCTGTCGAATTGCAGGTACTCCCCCTCGCGGCGGTGCAGCCGGTATCCCGAATCCAGAATAAACAGCACCTGCTGATCCTGCTCCTCCTGGTATTCCCGGATTATCACCTTGCTCCGCCTGGCCGTGGCCCGCCAGTCGATGGCCCGGACGGAATCTCCCGGTTGATACTCCCGAAGGTCGAGGAATTCCATGCCCTGTCCCCGCTTGCGGGGGATACGGCCGGTGAGTTCCCAAATTCCCCGCAGATCCCTGCCGGCGGCTTGTCTGATTTTTTTAAAATCCGGGTAGGTCCGCCCCCGGCTTATACAGGGCCGGAAGATCCTCCGGGACCAGAACCGGAGCGGGGATTGATAGAGCAATTCCAGCCCGGAAAATTCCCAGGCCCCCCGGTCCAGGGGGGTAAGGGTGTATTCAAAGACCAGGCTGCCCCTGTTTTGCAGGGATCTCCGGTGGAGCGCCGCGGGAAACCCGGTACATCCCATGGAATCGGGGTAGAGATCGAAGAGGAGGATCCCAAAGGGGAGTATCCCTTCCCGGGCGGCCCGGAACCGGAGCATAACCCGGCAGGGCTCCCCCAGGGCCAGGGAGGCGGGGAGCTCCCGGGAGACCTCAAGGCCGCCGTAGAGCAGGCGGGTTACCAGGCCGTCGGCGATGACGATGGGGAGCAGGGAGAGGCCCGCGAGAAACCACACCAGGGAGAGGGCGGAGGAGAAAAAAGCCCCGGCCCCCAGGAGGAGCCAGAGGAGGGCGGCAATAAAGAGGCCGGCGCCGGGTTTCATGACCGGGGGGCTTCTATCTTGGCGGCCAGGTTTTCCAGAACCATCCGGGGGCTTGACCCCTCCAGCTCGCTTTCCGCGGAAAGGGTCAGCCGGTGGGCCAGGACCGGGAGGATCAGGGCCTTGATGTCGTCGGGGAGGACAAAGTCCCTGCCTTCCATCAAGGCCCGGGCCCGGGCGCAGCGGATCAGGGCGAGGCTGCCCCGGGGGCCGGCCCCGGTTTCCAGCATGGGGGTTTTCCGGGTGGCGGTAACCAGCCGCACGGCGTAATCGACAATGGCCGGATCCACCCGCAAGGCCGAAACCAGCCTTTGGATGCCCGCTAAACCTTCGGGGGTCAACACCGGAGAAACCGCGGACACCGAAAGTTCCGCCCCGGTGGTTCCCGCCAGGATCCGGGTTACCATGGTTTTTTCCTCCTCCGCATCGGGGTAATCCGCCAGCACCTTCATAAGGAACCGGTCCTTTTGGGCGTCCGGCAGGGGATAGGTTCCCTCGTGTTCGTAGGGGTTTTGGGTGGCCAGCACCATAAAAGGCTCGGGCAGGGGATGGCTTTCCCCGTCCAGGCTTACCTGGAGTTCCTGCATAGCTTCAAAAAGGCTGGCCTGGGTTTTTGCCGGGGCCCGGTTGATCTCGTCGGCAATAAAAAGGTTGGTAAAAACCGGCCCCTTTCGGGTTATAAACCGCCCCGAGGAGGCGTCGAGGATGATGTTTCCGGTGATATCGCTGGGCATCAGATCCGGGGTAAACTGGACCCGCTTGGAGTCCCCCCCAATAGCCATGGCGATGGACCGGACCAGGAGGGTCTTACCCAAGCCGGGCACCCCCTCCACCAGGAGGTGCCCCCCGGCGAGGAGGGTGATCAGGGTATGATTCACCAGGCCGAGCTGGCCGATAAAGGCCCTGGCTATCTGTGCCTTTACCGCCTCGATGGCTTCCGCGGCGGATTCAACGGAATACGCGACTTCACTCATAAACGCTCCTCGGTGCTTTCTATCAACCGTATATAGTTCACAAAATCCCGGAATTTTAACTTCCCCCGGGGATGGATAATTTTTTCTACCTCCGGGACGCCCATGCCCCAGAGTTCGGCCAGGATCGGGGCCATCTGATCCGGGTGGAATATGCCCCGGCGGACGCGGAGTTTCGTCCATAGTTCCTCAACATAGGCTTCAAGGTAGAGATCCAGGGCCCCGTATTTTCGCAGAAACCAGCTTTCCGCGCGGAACCGTTCTCCGATAGGTTTACCGGGCTTTTCCTCATCCCTGACGGGCCGGCCAAAGGGGGGGAGAACCATCCAGAACCCGACGAGGACCAGGATCAGGGCCGACGCCGTCAAAGGGATGACATCCCCCCGTTTCGCCAGTTTCCCCCATAACCCCGAAGCCGGGGCCCTCCCCCGGATGAAATAGATCCCCCGGTTTTCCCGGTCCAGGGCTCCGGTGAGGTCCCAGGCTAAACGGGCGTTCTGTTTTTCCCCGATATACTCAGACCACATAAAATAGGGGATCCCCGACACCGTAACCGAGCCCTGGCCCCGGGGGACGGTTACCATCCGGATGCCGCCCCGGCGGTCCTGCCGGGTAACGGCCGGGGCGCCGGGCTTTTCCTCCACCATGAACCGGACCTCAGTGTCAAAGGCCGGCTCCGCCGCCGCAGGCTCGTCTTCCGGATCTTCCGGGCTGTTTTCCCCATCTTCATTTTCATCAAAGGGGAATTTTTCCATGGTTATACCAAATTCTTCCAGAAAATTCGACAGATCCTCCTCCCCATCCTCGTACCAGGGGGCATCCGAAAAAATCACCAGATTGCCCCCCGCCTCGATCCAGGCGCGAAGGGCGCCGGACGCTTCCCCGGACCAGTCAAACAGGGAATTTTGGATCAGCAGGGTTTTTTCCGAAAGACGGCCCGGCAGCTCAGAGCCGCCGCCGGTATTCGTTTTGAGGGGATGCCCGGTTTTTTGCAGCCAGCGATCCAGGGCCAGGTACTCGTTGGACAGGCTTTCCGCGGAGGGCTCCTGGTAATTGGTGACGGGGTATATTTCAAAAAAGGCGTATCCCGCCAGGACGGCGAGGGCGAGGACGCCCAGGCAAACGATAAAAATGGTCCCGTATTTATTCATGGGTTTTTCCTGGGGCCGCAGGATCCGCCGGGGGTGTACGCAGGGAACGGCAGAAATCAAGGGCCCTGGCAAAGGCCTCCTCCGGGGGGATTTTGCCGCCGTAGGCAAAATTCACCCAGGCGCTTACCAGGGCGGTAAAGCCCGGAGCGGCGGGGGCCAGGGCCAGACAGTCGTATTCGGTGGCGTCCGGGGGGAAAAAGAGGCCCTGGTATTGGGCGAAGGCGGCCGCGGCCCCGGAGAAACAGTACGCCCAGGCCTCCCGGATTTTTCCCTCCCCGTAGAGAAGCCGGGCCTTTTCCAGCAGGGACTCGGGGCTTGCCTTTTCTTCCCCGGGTAGAGAGAAACGGCTCGGAGCCGCCCGGGGCATTTTGCCCCAGCTTTGTCTGCGGAAGCGGAAAAAGAGAAAGCCCCCCAGGACGAGGATGCCGCTTACCAGGAGGAACCGCAGGCCCCAGGCAAAGGCCCGGGTGATTTCCGCGGCCCAGGGGATGCGGATAAGGTCCGGTTCAGGATTGTCCTGCCCTTGGGGTTTGAACCGTATCCCCCAACCCTGTTTTTCCCCGCCGAAATCCGGGGACAAGAGGATCTCCTCCAGGACCGGGAAGGTACCGGCGTCAAATTCCGGGGCAGGACGCTCCTGCGCCCCTGCCCCCACGGAGACCGAAAGGGCCAGGGTAAAACAGAGCAGGAGCAGTTTGCCGTATATTTGCCGCACGTTTTATTTCATCCTTCGACCGCTAAAAACTTCAATTTTTAGCGGTTTTCTTCCTTTCAATCACCGGTCCTTGCACCCGGTTCCGCCCTCCACTCCCCCAGGGTCCGGACCGCGGGGTCAAATACCGCCCCCACTTTGACCAGCTTCTTATCCCCCGCCGTCCAGGGTATCAGATACCCCTTCTCATCTATCTG
>JAISOR010000264.1 GCA_031275535.1 Treponema sp.
TGGACCGCCTCTTTCCGGGGCAGGGTCGTGTCCGGCAGGATGGGCTCGCCAATCCTAAGGGTGATCAGGGGATAGTTCTTTTTAAAGAGTTTATAGATGCCCCGGGCTTCCCGGTAAGAAAAGGCCATGGGAACAACCGGGATCCCGTGCTTATAGGCTACGGTAAACATGCCCTTCTTAAAGGGCCGGATCGGCTGAAAGTAGGGCCAGTTGGCGCTTTCGGGAAACACATGGATCCACTTTTTCCGTTCATGGAGTTCGTCAAAGGCCTGGTTAAAGTACCTTATCACATGAATATCCGTAGGAACCGGAATACCCCCGGCTAAACGGATAAGGTTTCGATCCGGGCCGGAGAGATTTTCCTTCCAGGCGGGAAAATAGAGCCGCCGCCACCGGATAGCCTGGAGTACGCAGAGCAGGTCCCAGCGTAAAACGTGGTTTGATACGGTCATGGCCCCATTCCGCAGGAGCTTCCGGTTTTTCTTTAGAATTTTACGGCCCTCTATTCTTAACCCAAACCGGATGGGACTAAGGACGAATACGATGGTAAATATACCCAGATACAGCAGGGCGCTCCGTATCCTGAACCCCAGGGACTTATCCAGAAAGGGATACCGTTCATCCAGGACAAATGACACATCCTGCCGGAGGGGCCCCATGTGTTCATCGGGTTTGGAAGGATAGGTAATACCGATATGGGGAACATAGGGGGTATGGTTTGCATTTTTTGCCAAGCCGGATTCCTCCTTAGTAGAAAATTAGAGCATCCCCATATAAAACATGAAGCGCTTTTCCCTCTATCTGTTTTTATCTGTTTATTACTTTACCACGCTGGCCGGTAAGTTCCAAGTAGGCTAATTCCGCAAGACCGAAATTGGCGTTTTTGCTGTAGCTTTTGGCATATTCATCGTAGAGCATATCCTCGTATATATCCCCCGCGAAGCCCCCGTCCAGGAGGCCCGATTTTTGGACCGTATTACGCATACCCGTAAGCAGGGTCTTAACCAGAAAGGTCTCCAGGGCCTCGCATTGCTCATAGAGCTTGCTGGTCTTATCCACCTGGGGCTTCCTGTCCACCGGGGAAAGGGGCCCCGGGGAGGCCTCCCCGGCCAGGGCCTTTTCCAGCATACCCGCAAAGTCCCGCCCCGTTTCCGGGCCCGGAACGGACAGAAGGCCCGCGGGATTAGCCGCCGGCCCCGCGCCGCCGGTATTCCCCAGGCCGGCGGTTCCGGCCCCGGGGCTAAACCGGGCATTATCCAGGTAGTACGTTCCCAATGCGCCAATATCCATCTTTTCCTCGCTTACCGTTTCAAGGTGGTGGCGGTACCCAGCATATTGTCGCTGGTCTGGATGGTCCGGGAGTTAAACTCGTAGGCCCGCTGGGCCACGATAAGGTCCACCATTTCCCGGACCACAGACACGTTGGACATTTCCAGGAATTTGTGTACCAACTGTCCCATGCCGTCGTAACCGGGTCTGCCGGGGATGGGGTCCCCCGAGGCGTTGCTTACTTTAAAGAGGTTTTCTCCCACCGCGGTAAGCCCCACCGGATTGGGAAAGCGGTAGAGTTCTAATTGCCCCACCTGTACGGGATCGTCAGAGCCGGGGATCTTAACCTCCACTCGGCCGTCTTTGGAAACCGTGATAGTCTGGGGGAGAAAGTTTTCGGGCATCACGATATCCGGCAGGACCCAATACCCGTTGGATGTTACCAGCCGGCCGTCGGAATCCACCTTAAAGGCGCCGTCCCGGGTATAGGCATAGGTTCCATCGTACATCTGGATCCGGAAAAAACCCTCTCCCTGGATGGCCACATCGTAGACATTATCGGTGCTTTGCAGGGACCCCTGGGTAAACATCCGCTGGGTAGCGGCTACCTTGACCCCATGGCCCATCTGGATACCCACGGGAACCACGGTTTCCTCCGTGGCGGGGGTTCCCGCGGTTTTGACCGTCTGATAGAGCAGGTCCTCAAAATCGGCCCGCACCTTCTTGAACCCCGAGGTGTTTACGTTTGCCAGGTTGTTGGAAATCGTATCAATATTAGCCTGCTGGCCAATCATGCCGGAAGCGCCGGTCCATAAACTTCGTACCATTCTTTACCCCTAAAAATCAACTAACCCGGGCTACCTGATTCAGCAGGACGCCCAGCATGGAATCGCCGGTTTGGATCACCTTTTGATTGGCCTCATAGGCCCGGTTTACCTCTATCATCTGAACCATCTCTAAGACGGGGTCCACATTGGAGGCCTCGGTAAACCCCTGCACCACCCGGGGACGGTTCCCCGGTTCAATAACCTGGGCGGGTCCGGAGGTATCGGTGGAGCGGTAGAGGCTGGAGCCCTGTTTTTGCAGGTACCGGTCGATGTCGAACTCCACCAGCTTAAGGGTATCCAGAAGGACCGTTTCTCCCCAGGTATTGTTCTCCCGGGAAACCATCAGGGCGGGATCGTCGGCGTATTCGGCATTGATCCAGACCCGGCCATCCTTATCCACCTGGAAATTGTTGGCCTTTACCCGGATGGGGCCGTTTTCCCCCAGTACGGGGTAGCCCTCCTTGGTTTCCAGGTAGCCCTCTTTCCCTAACTGGAAAGAGCCGTTCCGGGTATACCGCTCCCCCCAGGGGGTCTCCAGGGCAAAAAAACCCTTCCCGTCCAGGGCAAGGTCAAAATCGCTTTGGGTTTCCTTCATGGCGCCCTGTTCAAAAACGGTAAAAAGCTCGTTTACCTCCACCCCGGTACCCAGCTTCCCGATAATCGGCGCCATATCGGCGGACCCAAAGGGATGCCGGTATACCCCGTCGTCATCCATCCTCCGCAGCAGGAGTTCCGGAAAAGCCTTGTGGACCGCCATGTCTTTTTTGTACCCGTCCACATCCACATTTGCCAGATTATTCGCCACCGCATCGAGCCGCCACTGCTGGGCCCGCATCCCGCTGGCGCCGGTATACCATCCTCGTATCAAACCAGCCTCCTCTACTCTTACCAGTTTATCGGCAACATAAGGGGGATAGTGAAGAACTAATCGGTTGCAGGCAGGGCAAAAGCATTTACTCTTTATTCGGGATACGTTACGGGAATTTCACCGGTACGGTGAGGAAATTACTTGGGGTCCTGGCGGCTGTAAAATCCATAGGGGCCCCCCGAGGGGTCCCCCCTATGGATTTTACACCGCCACCCCATCAAGGTTTTTCTCCACCGTACCGGTGCGTTTTTTCGGGGGTATCCCGGATAAATACCAAGAAATTGCCCGGCCTTTCCTTGTATAGGGGAAGAGGGGATTCCTCGCATAATACGGGCGCCAATCAACAGCCCCTCACGACATAGGACCTGGCGTGGTACCTGGCGCCGTTTAGGGGGTCGGACAGATCAGTCTTTCCAGTCCTGGTACAACTGCTCCGGACTTTCCCACCACCGTTTTGTCGCTTCGTTTTCAAGCTCGCGATACAGACTGGAATGATAAAGGGCCAACAACGCCTCTTTGGATGAGCAATGCTGTTCCTTTTTACGTTTCTCAACCATGGCGGCGATTTTTCCCGGCAAAAGCAAACGGAAGTTTTTCTGATTTATGTCAGTCATATCCGGTCGCTCCTGATAAATGTCAATTCCTGTAATGATTCTTTGGTATGAAAAAGTACCGCCATGATACAGTTCCATCATGCCTCCTGTCCAGCCATATGTTCATTAATCACAGGAAAAATGTAACCCCAGCCCTGGGTATGGAGGGCCTCATAATTGTTAAAAAGATAATCTAATACGCCGGCATGTTCAAACTGTTGAATCACCTCCGCTCCGGAACGCTGGGTTTGCACCGCATATCGTTCAACGCAAAACGAGACAAAAGCCACATCCGCCGATTGTTTATTCACATTCGCCTCTCCTTATCGATTATCCGAAAGAAAAAAAAACTTGTCCAGTCCAAGACCTGCTAAACCAGGGCAAAAGCATTTACTCTTTATTCGGGATACGTTACGGGAATTTCACCGGTACGGTGAAAAAATTCCTTGGGGTCCGGCCTGATGCCTTATTCGGAACAGCGGCTTTTATTGGGCCTACGCCATACTGCCTTTTTTCATCAACACGTTATCACGTGCTTTTCAGGGCGTGTCCGTGTAAACCATAGGGACCCCCGGAGGGTTCCCCGCATAATACGGGTGCCATCGACGGATTTCTCGCTCCTTATACAAAAAGCCCCGGCCCTGTCATTACGGCAGGCCGGGGCCTTTGTATCATTCACTGGGATGGGCTCCGGCGGTAGACCACCGGCAGCCGTCTTTCTTAGGTAACGACCTCCAGGAAGCTGGGAATAACTTCCCCGGAGAAATAGAAAAGCCCCTTCCCAAGCTGGTCCGCATCCCACACCCGCTGGGGATTGTCGGGATAGGCGGTATAGCCCGCGCAGTAGGTCTCGATCCGGTTGCCCGAAGGTTCCCAGAAGTAGATGGAGAGCCCCCGGGTAATGGCGTGCCGGGTGGGTCCTATATCGAGCTTCAGCTTGTTAATGGCGATAAGATCCGCCGCATTCAGCACGTCTTCCCAGGTCTGGAGATAGAAGCCCACATGGTGGAGTTTGCCGGGTTTGGGATATTCCACAAAGGCCAGATCATGGGGTTTATTGGAACTGGTAATCCAAGTTGCAAGCCGTTTGCCATCGGGGGTGTTCGTAACTTCCGGCACGAACATATCAAACACTTCCTTGCAGAAGCGTTCCGCTTCGGCAATATTGGGCCCGAAGAGGAGGAAGTGGTCAAGCCGGGTTGCCCGCATGCCCCGGGGGGGCTCCGTCCAGATGTCCGGGTTTTTAACCGGAGGAGTCTTTTGGGCAAGCTTTACCTCGCTGTAAATCTGGAACTGATGGCCGGTACTGATGGTAAAGACATACCGCTGCCCAAAGCCGGGCTGCTCGTCACTGGCCTTAGGTTCAGACACCTTATAGCCGAACTTTTCAGTCCTCTCTTTGATTTCTTCCAGCTTCTGAGGACTGTCAATCTTAAACGCCACATAGTCAAGGCCTGCCTCATCGGCCTTGCGGAGCGTCACGCTATGATGATCGAATTCATCATAGCCCTTGAGCATGACTCTGCCGTCGCTTGTACGACCGACTTCATCCAAACCCAGGATGTTTTTGTAAAAGTCAAGAGTTTTGTCAAGATCCAGCACCCTAAGCTGGATAAGACCCGGACGAAGTGTACCATGAAATCCCATAATTGTCCTCCATTCTTAAAAAATATTTGTTACACCCGGGCGATAACCAAATCGCTCCGGGGGTGAACACAACACAAAAGGCTTATGCCCTGTTCCAGGTCGGCCTTGCTTACATGGGCGCAGCTCATGGGCCTGAAGATATCCCAGTCCCCGGAGACTATCCGCATCCGGCAGATCCCGCAGCCCCCATTACAGCACCCATAGCTAAGCGGCCCCCGGCGGGCGTGGATCATGGCGGCAAGAACCGCCTGATCACCGGCGCAGAAAAAGCTTTCCCCCGTTTCTTGTACGGTAATCCGATACTGCCGTTCCATAGCACTCCCCGGCATTCCCCTTTAAGCCTAGCCCTCTTTATGCCTAAGCTGATAGGCCACGTCGATGATCATATCCTCCTGACCGCCCACCATTTTGCGGCGCCCCAGCTCCACCAGAATGTCCCGGGGTTCGAGCTTGTACTTCTCGGCGGCGTTATACACATGAAGCAGGAAGGATGAGTAAACCCCGGCGTAACCCAGCATCATGGAACCGTTGTCCACCACCTGGGGACGGAGCATGATGGGGTCCACCTCCGCCTGGGCCAGATCCATGAGGCCGTAGAAGTCGGCCCCCGTCTCGTAACCCTGACGCTGGAGGAGCCCCGCCAATACCTCAAGCTGGGCATTCCCCGCGCCGGCGCCCAGGCCCCGGAGGGTGCCGTCCAAATAGGAAGCCCCCGCTTCCACCGCCGCCAGGGAATTGGCCATGGCAAGGCACAGGTTATTGTGGGCGTGGAAACCCACGGGGATCTTCACCGCCGCCTTGACCGCCCGTATCCGCTCGGCCACCGCCTCGGGCACCAGGTAACCCGCCGAGTCGGCGAGGTTGATATAATCGGCGCCGTAACTTTCCATTTTGGCCGCCTCCGCGGCGATCAGTTCGGGACTCCCCATGTGGATCATCATCAAAAAACCCACCGCAAAGAGGCCCATGCTTTTGGCCGCCGCTATATGCTGGGCGCTGACATCCGCCTCGGTCACATGGGTTGCCACCCGGATCGCCCGGACGCCGCAGTCCTTGGCGCGTTTTAAGTCCTCAATGGTCCCTATCCCCGGCAGGAGCAGGGCGGTAAGTTTGGCGTTTTTTATGTTATCCGCCGCGGCCCTAAGGAGGGTGAATTCATCGGTCTTGGAGAAACCGTAGGTAAAGCCGGAGCCCCCCAGGCCGTCGCCGTGGGAAAGCTCGATCATCGATACGCCGCAGCGATCCAGGCCCCCGGCGACGGCGGCGGCCTGTTCCGCGCTGAAACTATGGCGCACCGCATGGCTGCCATCCCGCAGGGTGGTATCCACAAGGATAGTTTTTTCCATTATTTGCCTCCCACTCCCAGCATGCCGGCGGCAAGCCGCTCCGCCGCGGCCACCGCCGCGGAGTTGATAATATCCAGATTGCCGGAAAAGGAGGGCAGAAAATCCCCCTGGCCTTCAACCTGCACAATGGTAGTCACCTTGTCCCCATCCATCTCCGGCGGTACCCGGAGGCGGTAGCCGGGCACGTATTCCTTCAGGTCCTGAACCATCCGGTCTATCGATTCCCGGATCTTTTCAAAACCTACGGATCTATCCTTAACCCGGACCAGGATCGTATTGGTCATCATCAGGGGAGGTTCCGCGGGATTCAGGATGATAATGGCCTTGCCCTTTTCCGCGCCCCCCACCACCTCCAGGGCCTTGGAGGTGGTTTCGGTAAATTCGTCCATGTTCGCCCGGGTGCCGGGGCCGGCGCTCTTGGAGGAGATACAGGCCACGATCTCCGCATAGGCCGCGCCGGCAACCCTGCTTATGGCGTAGACAATGGGAATGGTGGCCTGGCCGCCGCAGGTAACCATATTGATATCCGGCTCGCTGCGGAGTTCCCCAAAATTCACCACCGGGACACAGTAGGGGCCCACCGCCGCGGGGGTCAGATCGATGGAGACGATCCCCGCTTCTTTTAGGGCGGGGCCGTTAAATTTAAGGTGGGCGGCGGCGCTGGTGGCGTCAAAGGCGATTTTAATGTCCCGTTGGGCGGCCACCGCCTTGACGCCCTCAATAGAAACGGGAACCCCCATGGAAGCGGCCCGCTTGATCCCCTCGGATTCCACGATCCCCGCCATCATCCCCATTTCCAGGTATTTGCTGCGCCGTACCTTATACATAAGGTCACTGCCGATATTACCCGGTCCGATAATTCCAACCTTTATCCGTTCCATAAATTCTTCCTATTTTTGTCAGGTATTCGGAATAAACCTATTAGCCCCATTTATTCACGATAAAGTTACGGCGTTTTAAACGAATCCGGCCTCAATCCTCCCAAAGGAAGAAAAATCTGCCGCAAAGGTATCGCCCTTCAAGGCAAGGGGAGCCGCGGAAAAGGCCCCCGACAGGATAACTTCTCCGGCCTTGAGGCTTACCCCGTAAGCCCAAAGCCGGTTGGCAAGCCACGCCACCGAAACGCAAGGGTCCCCCAGGACGGCGGCGCCGGTGCCTTCACCGACCAACTGGCCGCCGTTTTTATAGAGCTTCATGGTTACCCTGGGAAGATCCACCTCACTCAGTTTAAGCCGTTTTGATCCCAGCACATAACGCCCCGAGGAGGCGTTATCCGACACGGTATCGATCAGCTTTATTTTCCAGTCCACAATACGGCTGTCCACAATCTCGAACGCGGCGGACACATAATCGGTAGCCCGAAGCACATCTTCCCGGCTCACCTTTCCCCCGCTAAGATCCGTTTTGAGAACAAAGGCAATTTCCCCCTCGATCTTGGGCTGCAACAGGGCGTCGCTGGGGATATTCCCATCCTTACAGTCCATGGAGGCAAACAGATGGCCATAGTCCGGTTCGCTGACCCCCATCTGTTTCTGGATCCCCGGCGAGGTAAGGCCGATCTTCTTCCCCGAAATGGTATGCCCCATCTCCAGAACCCGCTTTACATTGGCAAGCTGGATCTGATAGGCGTCATCGATATTCAGGGAAGGGTCCTGCTCCGTGAGCGGCGGAATCGCCTTCCGGGCCCGTTCCGCATTAAAAAGCTGATCCGCATAGGCGGCGATCCTGCTGGCCTCCATATCCCCCCCTGCCGCCTGCTACCGTTTGAAGAAAGCGCTGATAAGATCGGCAAATTCCCGGGTATGTTCGATCTGGGTCCAGTGGCCGCATTTGCCGAATACGTGGAGCTGGGCATTGTCGATAAGCTGAAGCAGCCGGTATGAATTTTCCAGGGGGATAACCCGGTCTTCCCGCCCATGGACGATAAGGGTCTCGTGGGGGATGTGGCGGATATACTGCTGGTTCCCCGCCATGGCCTCTACTCCCTTTTGCCGGGGTTCGGGGAACAGGGAGTGGAAACTCTCCTGGAAACCCGGCTGTATGCTGGACTCGTAGCGGCTTTTAATCAGCTCCTTGGTGGCAAAGCTGTGATCGTAGGTGAATATTTCCAGGAGTTCTTCCATGTTTTCCAGGGACGGTTCGTAACCCCAGACCTGATCCAGGCCGTAGGTAATGGGGAAACTGACCCCCATGGCCCCCATGAGCACCAGCTTGTGTATCCGCTGGGGATATTTAACGGCCAAAGACAGGGCCAGGGCGCCGCCAAAGGAATTGCCCACCAGATTAGTTTTTTCGATTTTCAGGGCGTCCAAAAGGTCGATAGTCTGCTGTACCCAGCCGTTCATGGTCTCCTTTCTGCCGGGAACCCGCTCGGTAAAGCCAAAGCCGGACATATCCGGCGCGATAATCCGGAAATCGTCTTTAAGCATGGGGAACAACCTGCCCCAGTTTGCCCAGGCGGTTACTCCGGGGCCGGAGCCATGCAGCAAGGTTACCGGGAAACCCTTACCCAGATCGTGATAATTCGTTTTAAACGCACCGGTTTGGATGCTATTAGCAATTTCGGGTCTCTGTTCAGCCATAATAAACTCCTGAACTCCTATTGTGTACCCGAATTTCCTACTTGTCAAGAAAAAGATGACAGAAATTATCAGTTATGCCATTTTTTAACAAACCGGAGCAGGACTTTGATCTGCATGAGGGCCCGGAAGCTTAGGACCCGCGTAAGAATGAACCTCCCCGCCCTGAAGGGCGGGGTATCTTGTAAGCGTTATATTGTTTACGAGGTTCGTTCTGTAAGGAAGTTATTTAACTAACGTGAGTTCGATAGTTTGGAAGAAATGCTTTTAGGCGGGGGCGTTACGGGGGTGCAACCCCCG
>JAISOR010000149.1 GCA_031275535.1 Treponema sp.
CACGCCCTGTTACCGGTAATTCCAATACACGCTCACCGGTTCGCGTGCCGTTTTTGGGCGGGTTATCAGAAAGCGGACACTTGACCGAAGCCCCGCAGGGGCAAGCGGGACCTATTACAATTTTCTTATTGCCGGGTGTAAATCCATAGGGGGACCCTCCGAGAAACCGTCTCTTCCCCCCATATAAGGAATGGCCGGGCAATTTTTTGCGTATATCCGGGATACCCCGGAAAAAATGCACCGGTACGGTTAGGAAAAATCGGGTGGGGTGGCGGCGGGGAAACAGCGGGGACCCTCTGGGGGGGCCCGCTGTTTCCCCGGCTGCCAGGACCCCCGGTAATTTTCTCACCGTACCGGTGTTTTCATTTAGAGTATCCCGGATAAAGAGTAAATGCTTTTGCCCTGCCGTTTCTATCCCTTTAATAGGACCTCGGTCCTGCCGAAGCCCCCCAGTTCGGGGCGGGAGAAGTAGTAATCCGCCACCAGGGGCTGTTTTTTAAGAAAGTCATGGACCCCCTTTTGGAGTATCCCGTCCCCCTTGCCATGGACCACCGAAAACTCCCGGAGTCCCGCCAGGGCGGCGGCGTCAAGCTGCCGTTCCAGGGCGTCCAGCGCATCGGGCAGGCGCATCCCCAGGAGGGAAAGCTCAAACCGGGCCTGGGTTTGGAAGGCCAAGTCCGGAGGAGCGACGGAGGCCTTCTTTTCCACCGGGGGCAGGGGGATAAGGTCCTTTGCGGAAAAGGTCATCTTGAGGGAACCGATCTCTACTACCCAGGAATCTTTTCTGGCGGCCCTGAGTATGATCCCCCGGCGGCGGGACCCTTCCGGGGAGCCGGCGGAAACCAGCACTTCCCTGCCCGGCTCCAGGGGAAGCTCTTCGCCCCGGCGGCCCTCCGGTCCGGCGGCCCCCCGGGAAAGCCCGGCCTTCCGCCGGGACCGGGCCTCCGGGGCCTCCTCCCCGTAGATCCCTTCCAGGCGGCGCCGTTCCTCCAGGAGGCGCCGGGATTCCTCCTCCAGGAGCGTATCCTCCGCAATGGCGGTCTCCGAAAGGTCCCGGAGAAATTCCTTTACCTTGAGGGTCTTATCCCTGGACAGGTCCCCTTCCTTTAACTCCCGGACCAGATTCTCCAGGGTTTTACGGCTTTCGGCAAGGAGCAGCCGGAAGCTGCCCAGGCCCCCGGTCTTTAGATCCAGCTCTTTCTGCCGGAGCCGGAGTTCCTTAAGGTCCACCTGGCGCCGTTCCTCCCGGAGCCGGGAACTTTCCGCCTTCCGGGCCTCCGCGGCGGCGTCCAGTTCCCGGTGTTTCTCTTTAAGCCCCGATATGAGGGCCGAAACGTCCGCCCGCTCCTCCGCCAGGTAGCCCCGGGCGCCCGCCACGATGGGCGGCGGAAGCCCGTTCCGGCCGGCGATATCCACCGCCCGGCTTTCTCCGGGGACCCCCATGATAATACGGTAGGTGGGGGAGAGGGTCCGGCCGTCGAATTCCACGGACGCGTTCTCCACCCCCTGCCGGCTATAGCCGTAGTTTTTCAGGATCCCGTGGTGGGTGGTGGCGATGAGGCGGGCCCCCTTTTCGATAAGGTAATCCAGGATGGCCATGGCAATGGCGCTCCCCTCCTCGGGATCGGTCCCGGAACCCAGTTCGTCCAGGAGGACGAGGGAATTTTCCGTCACCGCGGCGGTAATGGCGGCAATATTGGTCATGTGCGCGGAAAAGGTGGAGAGGGACTGGCTCAGGGATTGTTCATCCCCTATATCGGCATAGACGCCGTCAAAGACCGGCAGGCAGGTCCCCTCCTCCGCGGGCAGGGCAAGGCCGGCCTGGTTCATCAGGGCCAGGAGCCCCAGGGTTTTCAGGGCCACGGTCTTTCCCCCGGTGTTCGGCCCGGTGATAATCACCGTCCTGATGGAAGGCCGCATCTCGATATCAATAGGAACCGCCCGGTTCCCCAGAAGGGGATGCCGGGCCTGCCTTAGGATCAGGGCCCCTCCGGGCTCCTTTATATCCTGGGCAAAATGCCCCCTGGTTTCCCAGGCATGGCGGGCCCGGGCCCGGAGGGTTTCAAGGTACAGGACGCCTTCGTGGAAGGCCCCCAGGGCTTCCCGGTGTTCCGCAATCCGGCCCGTCATCTCCCGGAGGATCCGGAGGATCTCCGCATCCAGGCGGCGCTTTTCAATAAGGATCTGGTTGTTCTTTTCCACCACCTCTTCGGGTTCCACAAAGAGGGTCTGCCCCGAGGAAGACACCTCATGGACGATGCCCCTGATGCGGCCCCGGAAATTGGCCTTTACCGCCAGCACCATCCGGCCGTCCCGCTGGGAGGGCAGGTTCGATTGAAGCATCCGCCGGGTCTCCTCGTTTCCGGTATACCGGGAGCCCAGGGTCTCCAAATCCCGGGTTAAAGTGAGGATGCAGCGCCGAATTTCCCGGAGTTCCGGCAGGTCCCGGAGCTTGCCGTCCTTTTCCAGGACCCGGAACACCTCCCCCCGGACCGCGGAACAATCCGGCAGGGCCCCTGCCAGGGCCCCCAGGGAACCCTCCGGGCCGCCGGCTTCCGGCCGGAGGAGCCAGCTTTTCAGGCCCATCCCCCGTTCCACAAAGATCCCCAGGGCATAGGCTTCGTCCGGTTCCAGGCTGGCCCCGGCGGTCTCCAGTTTTGGGAGGAGGAAACCAATATCGGGAAGGCCGGACCGGGGTTCCTCATCGCCGGAATTGATCCGGTCCACGATTTGGCTTACCAGGGATTTTAGGGCCCCCGCTTCCCGGGGATCCCCCAGGGGCAGGGTCCCGAGGATCCGCCGGGCCGCTTCCTCGCTGACCGCGCATTGGGCCACAGCGGAAAGGACGGCCCCAAATTCCAAAAGCCCCAGGGTCTTTTCGTTCATAGGTCCCGGGCCTTTAATTCATCCTGAATTCTAAGGAAGCTTTCATAACGATCCTCATGGATAACCCCGGCGGCAACGGCCTCCATTATTTTACACCCCGGTTCGGTCCGGTGGGAGCAGGAAAGCCCGTAGGTACACTTCCCCGCCAGGGGGGCGAATTCGGGCATATACAGGATCAGATCCTGTTCCGAAACGCCCTGGGGGATAAAACGCCTGATCCCCGGAGTATCGATGACGCCGGTCTCCCCGGGGGAACCCCGGGCATCCGGCAGGCTAAAAAGGGCCGCCATGGTGGTCGTATGGGTTCCCCGGTCGTACTTCTCGTTGATCCGCCCCACCTTGACCTGCGTCCCCGGGAACAGGGCATTGATCGGGCTGGACTTCCCCACTCCGCTCTGGCCCAGGAACACCGAAAGGCGGCCCCGGATCAGATCGCGGAGCAGGTCCAGGCCCTCCCCGGTACGGGCGGATACCCGCAGGACCCGGTACCCAATCCGGATGAAATCTTCGAGCCGTTCCTCCACATCGGGGTCCTCCCCGGAAAGGTCGTATTTATTGCATACCACCACCGGGGGTATCCGGGCAATCTCCCCCTGCAGCATGGCCCGGTCAATGAAACGGGGCCTGAAGGGCGGCGAAAGGGGGCTTGTAACACAGATGAGCAGATCCACATTAGCCGCCAAAAGCTGGGAGGCGGCGGATCTCCTGGGCCCAAGCCCCTTCTGATTAAACCGGGCCAGCAGGTTCTTCCGCTCCTCCAGGGCCAGGATCTGCCCGGTTCCGGGATGGAGGGGATCGGCCTCCACCAGTACCCGGTCCCCCGGCGCCAGGGGATTGTAGTATTCCTCCACCCCCTTAAGGACCTTTCCCTTAATGCGGCATTCAAGTTCGGTTCCCGCGGATAGCCCCGGCCCCGGCTCCCGGTCGATCCTCACGGTAAAAATATTCCGGGACCCCCGGATTACGAGCCCCCTCATGAGACCTTCCCCCGGGGAAAGGCCTCCCCCCGTTTTACCGCGCCATAGGCGTCAAGGAGGCGGAGCCGGAGGGAAAAATCGCGGGCCCGCTGCCGCCAGACCGGTCCCGCCCCTTCCCCGCCGCTGAGGACCAGGGTTCCCGGGGTCCCGGGGGCCGCGGCGGCCCGCAGGTTCCTTGCGTCCAGCAGCGATTCAGCCCTGCGGCAAACCCCCTCAACGGAGTCGTAAATACCCATCCCCGGGGGGGCGGCGGCCTTAAAATCATCCAGCAAAAAAAGAAAATGGGTACAGCCCAATACCACCGCATCCACCCCGGCGCGGGCAAATTCTTCAATGTAGGGGAGCAGGATCTGCCGCCTGGCCGCTTCGTCCGCGGCGGTCAGGCGGTGTTCCACAAAGTCCACCAAGTCTGGGGCGGCCAGGCCCTTCAGGGCGCAATCCGCCCCGTAACGGGCCGCCAATTTCCCGATATAGGGGTCTTCGATGGTCCGGCTGGTGCCCAGTACGCCGATACGGCGGCTCCGGCTTGCCAGGACCGCGGGCTTAATTGCCGGCACGGTCCCCACAAAGGGAAGGGCCGGAAACCGGTCCCTCAGGGCGGCCAGGGCGGAAACGGAGGCGGTATTGCAGGCCAGCACCACAAGCTTAGGGTCAAAGAGAGGGATGAGCCGTTCCATGAGCAGGATCAGGAGCCCTATCAGTTCCTCCCGTCCTTTGGGTCCGTAGGGAAAATTTTCCCGATCCGCCATATATATGAGGGTCTCCGCGGGGTTATGCCCATGAAAATAACGGCCATAGGGCAAGCCGCCGGCGCCGGAATCTAAAAAAAGCAGGGGTCGCTTATCCATAATTAACTAAAGAGTTGATCAAAGGCGGATTTGGCGGAAACCGCCGCATCCTGAGCCGGTTTTTCTCCCCCCGTGGGGGAACGGAAGCGGGAGTTGAGGGAAAACCAGTCGCAGAAATTGCCCCTTTCCGTATCCGCCTGAAGCTCCGCATGGGGCTCCGAACAATTTCCCCGGGCGCCGGGCAGATGAAAACGGCAGTGCCGGCATACCCGGAGGTCCCGGCCGCATACGGGGCAGCGCAGGGACCGGCCCAGGGGTTCGGCGTCCGTTATGGGCTCTCCACAATACCAGCACATGGCTTAATCATAATCCGCCCCGCCGAATCTGGCAAGGGCCGGGCAAAAGCGTTTACTGCTTATTCGGGATGCATTACAGGAAATTCACCGGTACGGTGAAAAAATTCACTTCACACTGATTTGATAATACTTTTGCCCTGAAATCCGCTGCCGGCGCCTTTTCCCCGGCCCCGGGCTGTGTTATACTCTACTTATGTTTACCCTAACTCCCTGCGCCGCGGGGTGCGGACGGTCCGCCATAAGCGGCTCTCCGGTCTGCGCCATCCATGCGGCG
>JAISOR010000262.1 GCA_031275535.1 Treponema sp.
ACCCCGCGGTAACCGACGACGACCGGGAGCAGATGGGCCTCCACCTCCCGGACCCCGCCTCCCCCATCCCCCGGCCCGAGGCCCAGCCCGAGGCGGACATTACCTACCCCGGGGTGCACCTCATCGAACTGTCCCGCATCCGGGCGGTCAAAGCCGAGGGGGAGGATCCCCGCAGCGACTACGGGGTGCGGATCTTCTGGGGCATCCTGGGCCCCCCCGCGGCCCACGACCAATTCCGCCTGGCTTCCCCCCCCCGTCACCGGGGACGACCTGCCCCATTCCACCTTCACCCACCGCAAACGCTACCGCTTCGACTTTTCCGGGGACTCGGGCAGCACGGTCTACTTCTGCCTCCGCTACGAAAACGAGAAAGGCGGCAAAGAAGGGGAGGGCCCCTTCGGCCCGATTTTGCGCGCGATTATCCCGTGAATAAAGGGAACAAAAAAGCCGCCCTGCCGGGCGGCTTTTTTTTCGGCGCCAGGCGCCGTTTGAGGGGTCGCGGCGGCGGTTCCCGGGGAAGTGCGTCCTTGACAAAATCCTTTCCCCCCGGGATAGTAAAATGCCATGCCGCTCCAACCCTTCCATCCGCTTATCCAAACATGGTTCGCCGAAACCTATGGAAAACCCACGGCGGTACAGGAGGAAGCCTGGCCCCGGATCGCCCGGGGGGAACACCTCCTGGCCCTGGCCCCCACGGGGAGCGGAAAAACCCTCACCGCCTTCCTCGCGGCTATCGACCGGCTTATCCGGGGAATCTATCCGCCCCAGGGCCTTTCGGTGCTCTACGTTTCCCCCCTCAAGGCCCTCAACGAGGATATACGGCGGAACCTCCTGGAACCCGTCGCCGCCCTCCGATCCTGCTTTGCCGCCCGGGGGCTTCCCTTCCCGGACCTTCGGGTAGACACCCGGTCCGGCGATACCTCCCCGGGGGAGCGGCGGCGTTTTCTTAAAGCCCCCCCGGCCATCCTGGCCCTCACCCCCGAAAGCCTGGCCATCATGCTCCTTTCCCCCCGGAACCGGGCCATCCTGTCCGGGGTGCGGTATCTCATCCTCGACGAGATCCACGCGGTTTTGGGAACCAAACGGGGGAGTTTTCTTTTCTGCCAGGTGGACCGGCTGGCCCTTATTGCCGGAGAATTCCAGCGGGTCAGCCTCTCCGCCACGGCCCGCCCCCCCAAAGGGGCCGCGGAAGCCGTCGGCGGCCTGAAACCCCGGGACGGGGGCTATGAAAGGCGGCAGGTCTCCATCGCGGCGCCCTCAATGGAAAAGCACACCGGCCTGGTTATCGATTTCCCCCCCCTCCGGGAGGAACCCCGGACGCCGGATCGCTCCGGCGCGCGGTACACGGTCCTGGTCAACACCATCCTGGAACGGATAGCCCTCAACCACGGGGCCGGCGGCGGGGCCACCCTGGTATTTACCGATTCCCGCCGCCGGGCGGAACGGATCGCCCTGCTGGTAAACGAGGCCGCGGGGGAAACCCTGGCGTTTACCCACCACGGTTCCCTTTCCCGGGAAGTGCGCCGGGAGGTGGAGGCAGGGCTCAGTTCGGGACGCCTGCCCTGCGTGGTGGCCACTGCTTCCCTGGAACTGGGGATAGACATCGGCCGGATCGCGGAGGTGATCCTGGCGGGGAGCCCCCCGTCTGCCACCGGGGCCCTCCAGCGGATCGGGAGATCCGGCCATGGGGTCGGGCTGGTAAGCCGGGGCAGGCTGCTGCCCTTTCACGGCCTGGATTTGCTCACGGCGGCGGCCCTGGGGGCCGCTATCCGGGACCGGGAGATTGAAGAAACGCAGGCCATAGAAAACCCCCTGGATATATTGGCCCAGATCATCCTCGGCCTCTGTGTGGAAAAGAACCGGAACGTCGATGAGTTGTACCATACCCTCCGGGGGTTTTACGTGTTTAAAACCCTGGCGCGTCCCGCCTATGACCGGGTTATCCGGATGCTCCTGGGCCGTTATGGGGCCCTGCGGCTGCGGGAGCTCAAGCCCCGGCTCTATCTGGACGGGGAGACCGGTGAGCTTTGTCCCCTCAAGGGGACAAGGCTCCTCCTCTATGCTTCCGGGGGGGTTATTACGAACCGGGGGGCGTATTCCCTGCGGACCCCCGAAGGAACCAAAATTGGAGAACTGGACGAGGAATTCGTCTGGGAACGCCGTATCGGGGACTGTTTTGACTTTGGCAACCGTTCCTGGCGGATCCTTTCCATAGGCCCCGAAGCGGTTGAAGCCAGCCCCCTTCCGGCGCGGGCGGATTTTACCCCCTTCTGGAGGGCGGAAGCGGCTTTCCGAAGCCCCGTCCTGGTAAGGCGGATGCTGGAGAATTTTGACCGGCTTAATGCGGGGGACCGGGATTATTTTACGGGCCTGGGACTTTCCGATGCGGCTTTCCGGGAACTTATGGACTTTGCCGCTTCCCAAGGATCCGCCCAGGGGGATCTGCCCTTACCGGGGACCGGATGTATCCCGGTGGAAATCGTCGACGATCCGGTAAACCGGGGCGATTCCTATCAGGTGATCCTCCACAGTTTCCGGGGGGGCATGGTGCATTACCCCCTGGCCCTGGCCCTGGCGGAGGAACTGGAGGAGGCCCTCCGCACCCGGATAGAAACCTTTCCCGACGATAACGCCGTCCTCCTCCTGGTGCCCCGATCCGCTGCCGCCGCGCCGGAGGAACTTTTGATCCGCCGTCTAAGCGCCCTGGGGGAAAACCAGGGGGGCCGCCTCCGGGGGGAGGCGCAATTTTACCGGCGCTTTGAATCCTCCGGGGTTTTCGGCGCCGCTTTCCGGGAAGCGGCGGAACGGTCCTTGCTGCTTCCCCGGGCAGGATTCGGAAAACGGACCCCCCTCTGGATCACGCGGCAGCGGGCAAAGCGGCTTTTCGACGCCGTTGCTTCCGCCGGTGATTTTCCCATTGTGGCTGAAGCATGGCGGAGTTGTCTGGGGGACCAGTTCGACCTTGAGGGGTTTACCGTCCTTCTCCGGGATATCCGGGAGGGAAAGACGGCGATAGCCTTTTTCAGGACCCAAAAACCAAGCCCCTTTGCCCGGGAACTGGTTTGGAAGGAAACCAATACCCTGCTCTACGAATATGACGAACGGAGGGAACTACGGAAAGGGGGCCCCTCGCTTTCCGGTTTGGTCATCGAGGAAGCCCTGGAAAACGCCCGGTCCCGGCCTCCCCTGCCCCCCCGGATAAGCGCGGACTTTTGCGCCCGACTCAGGCGGGAATTCCCCGGCTGGGCTCCCGAGGACGAGCTGGGGCTGACCGAATGGGTCAAGGAGCGCCTGGCAATTCCCCAGGATGAGTGGGAGGAGCTTCTCCGGGTCCTGCCGGAAGCGCTCAGGGAACGCTGCCGGGAAGACCCCACCCTGGGGGGAAAGATCAGCCTGATCCGGCGGGAAGGGGCGGCGTTTCCCGCGGTGGTTCACCGGGAATGGGCCCGCTCCTGGAAACAGGACGCCCCGGCCTTGCTGGGGCCCTGGCTTCGTTATGAGGGTCCCCTCCCCCTCTCCCGGATTGGGGCCGTTTTCGGCCTTTCCCCGGCGGAAACGGAAGGGGCGGCGGCGGCCCTTGCCGAGGAGGGGTGGTTGGTCAGGGAGGTAACCCTGGGAGAAGAACCGGGGTACGTCTGTGACCGGGAAAACCTGGACTTTCTCTTCCGCCTTTCCCGGAAGCAGGCCCGGCGGGAAGTCAAAGAGCGGCCCGCGGCCCTCCTTATCCCGTTCCTTGCCCGGCGTCAGGGAATACGCTCCCGGGGATCGCCCTGTGGAACCGTGCCCTGGGATGCCCTCTGGGGTTACCCCGCCCCGGCGGGCCTCTGGGAACGGGATATCCTTCCTGTCCGGGAGCCTGCGTATTCCGGGGAAACCCTGGACGGAAAGATCCGGGCGGGGGAACTCCTCTGGTACGGTACGGGAAAAGAACGGGCCGCCTTTTGTCCTCCCGAAGACATGGACCTTGCCGGGGGAGAACAATTGGGGCAGGGCCCTCCCTTTGAAGGCCGGGGGGATCCCGCTTTTTTTGATTCCCCCAAGGATTTTTGGGAAATAAAGGAAGCTTTGGGCCTGGATAGCCGCTCCTGCGCCGAGGCCCTCTGGCAAGAAGCCTGGAAGGGCCGGCTTTCGGCGGATTCCTGGGAACCGGTACGCCAAGGCCTGGCCCGGGGGTTTATACCCCGGGAAAAGGACCCCCCGCCAATTCGGCCCCTGGGGAGGCCGAAACGCCTCCCCAGGGCTTTGCGGGATCGTTGGCTGACAGGCCCCCCGGTACCGGGACGATGGTTTTCCCTGGAGCCGGACTATGGGGAGGGTCCGCCCCGGGGTAAATGGGGGGATTTTGATCCCCTGGAGCGGGAGGAACTTGAAAGGGACCGGGCCAGGCTGCTCCTTAAACGATGGGGCATCCTCTGCAGACCCCTCCTGGAACGGGAACTCCCCCACCTCTCCTGGGCCCGGCTCCTCCCCGCTATCCGGCGGCTTGAGCTGGCAGGGGAAGTAATGGCAGGCCGCTTTTTTGAAGGTATCAATTCCCTCCAATTCGCCTCCCCGGAAATCTCCGGGGAACTGGAAGAAGCCGAAGGGGAAACTTCGATTTATTGGATGAACGCCGCGGATCCCGCAAGTCCCGCGGGACTTTCCCTGGAAGGGCTTGATCCCCGGCTCCCGCCCCGGCAGCAAAATACCCGGATCTGCTTCCGGGGTTCGGAGCTTCTGGTTATCGCCAGCCGGGGGGGTAAGCATATCGACCTGTTTATCTCCCCGGAAGATCCCTGCCTGGAGGATGCCCTCGCATTTTTAACGTTTCCGGGGACCCGGGCGGTTCATCCGGAGCGGAAAATCACGATAGAAACCATTAACCGCCGTTCCGCCGCCTCCGGGGAATACGCGGCAGCCCTTAAATCCCTGGGTTTCCTCCCGGATCGGGGGAAACTCATCCTTTGGGTATAAAGGTACCCCCCGGGCGCTAAACCGGTACGTGCCATGTCGTTTTTGAAGGCGGGATTGGCTCCTCGGTAAAAATAGTTTTGCCGGTAAAAAACATCGGAAGATATTCACATTTTATAGATTATCCCGCATAATAGGCTTTGTTTAAAATCTTAAATTTAAAAAAGCCTCTCAAGAGAGAACGTGGGGGAGACCGCTTTTCCTGAGCCAATTTCAAGACCAGCCGGGTTTTAAACCGGCTCCGGTGAAAAGCTTTTTCATCCGAGGCTGTTCCAAAACTTCAGGTTTCCGGGACAGCTTCTTACCCCTCTTTAGTTGAGTTCTTAAGGAGATCACGTGATTAAAAAAACGTTTTTTATAGTGTTGACCGCTCTATTTTTGACACCCTTCGGGGGATTTGCACAGATAATATCCGCCGATGACGCAGTGGAAGTAATAATAATGCCCTTTGCCGTATGGGAGGATGCGATAAATACCATTCCGTTCTATGATACGGTTATCGCGGAAGTAAATAACCTGAATGGTTACTATCCCAAGATACTATCGGCAGCCGAATATCCGGAAATTCTCTATATGTCCCCGAATTTATCCCCGGATACGAAATATCTGGGAGACTCACAGTATGTACTGACCGGGGAATCATATTTTGATACCGAAAATGTACAGCATTTTCAGCTGTGGCTCTGGGATTCCTCCACGGGAAGCCTGGTGTATACCGATGAGATGGTCAGCGAGAATTATGAAGAAGCGCTTAAATATATACCAGCGCTGGTAAGCTGGATTTTCTCCCAAATTCCTCCCAGCGAATCCTTAACTATCATCGAGATGATCCCTGAGGCGCAAACAGCCGCCGAAGTAACCATGAACGTTGGTGACGTGTTAGAGGAGCATAAACGCCCCCTCGGGTGGCTCTATCTCGGCCTCCGGGGAGGCGCTACTTTTAATACCTATTCTATTCCCCAAGGAACCAAAACGTATGAAGGCGGCCTCAGCCGGAGCTTTAGCTACGAGGCCGCCTTACTGGCAGAATTCAGGATTATGCGCTTTCTCACCCTCCGGATAGAGGCGGTCTTTAACCAGGATACCTTCAAGGCGGCAGAAAGCGGCGGGAATGGAACCTACAATAAATTTGAGCCCATGACCCTGAGCTTCCCCCTCTTGATAAAGATGCCTATTGATTTTGATGCCTTTGATCTATCCATCTATACCGGCGTCTATGGGACGCTGCCCCTGGGAAAAATAAAAGTACAAACCAGCAGCTCAAACGAAAGCTATAGCTATACAATAGATCCGCCCTTCGGTGTTTCTTTTGGGATAGATCTGGGATTCTCCCTTGGTCCCGGGAGCTTTCTTTTTGATCTGCGCTACAACAGGGACCTGGGGGTGATGAATGTTCAGAGCACCAACAGGCTGCAATATACCGTGGAAAGGATAGGTTTATCCCTGGGCTATAAATTCCTCCTGTGGAAATATTGACCGGAAGCCGGATGCGCCGGGTATTTTATCGAGCGATATCGAGGGGACCCTAAAAAACACAGCGCCTTTAATAGCGGATCACCGGAACCGGTTCTGAACAGGCGGTACAGTAATAGGCGCCTTTTCCCGCTGTCTTTTTCAGGACCATCCCGTTCGTATTTATCGAATATCCCCGGCGTCTAATTAAGGGGCTGCCGCAGTGGGGACAGGGGGTATCGTTGGTTTCCCCGGAGATGTTGCCGGTATAAACATAGGACAGGTCCTTCCGGGCAAGCCGGGCGATTTTTTCAAGCGCGGAAGCATCCGTTGGGGGGGCATCCCAGTGGTAGTCCGGATGATAGGCCGAAAGATGCCAGGGGATACGGGGAGAGAGTTCCTTCAAAAATCCTATCGCCTCCGCAAGCTCCTTTTCTCCATCGTTAAGGCCCGGTACTATGAGGGTGGTAATTTCCAGGTGTACCCCCATCCGGTATGCCAGGGTGATAAAATCAAGCACCGCCGTTAAATTTCCCCCCAGGGTCCGGGCATAGGTATCTTGGGAAAATGATTTTAGATCGATATTGGCCGCGTCGGTCAGGGCCAGAACGGCCGCCGCCCCTTCTCTCTGTAGACACCCGTTACTCACCAGTACATTGGCGATTCCCCATTCATGGGCGATTTTCATGCAATCCAGCAGGTATTCAATATGGATCAGGGGTTCCGAATAGGTATAAGCAATCTGGGTACATCCAGCGTCCGCGGCGGCTGCCACCGCTTGCTCCGGGGAAAGCCGCCGGGTATCCGCCTGGGTACCCTGGGAGATATGCCAATTTTGGCAGAAGGGACAAAAAAGATTACAACCCAGGAAGCCCAGGGACAGGATAAAAGTACCAGGCCGGTAATGGTAGAGGGGTTTCTTTTCAATGGGATCCACCGCGAGGGAGGTGATACGGCCGTAAAACGGGATGGTCCCCACCCCGTCCCGGTTCATCCTGACCCCGCACCGGCCTGAGGCCCCTGGCAACATAAAACACGACCGGGGACAGAGGGTACAGTGGATCCTTTGGCATCCATCCTCCTTGGGGGAAGGGATAAAATACCGGCCCGGGGGAGCGGTCATGGGACGGAAGACCTTAAAACCCCCTCGTGTTTATCCTGGTATTTACCGGCAAAAGGGATCGAGTCTTCCACCTCAAAGGGTTCCAAAATAACCCCATGGGCCCCTTTACGGATCCATAACTTTACCAGAGGCACCCCCTCCCCGGCTTCGGTGACCGCGGAAAGAACATCCTCTACGCAGAGGACGTCCTCAAATTTAAATTCCAGGAGCTTGGTATTTTCCCCCAAGGGATCGTAAATGAGGATAATCCTATTTTTATCCGATGGATGCTGCCGGGGACACCCAATAAAAGGAATCGTATCCTTAGGAGGGCCTCCCGCGGTTTTTACGATCTCATAAAACGGTTTTAGTTCAAGCAGACTTGCTATCCCCATGGTGACCTCCCTCTTTTAACTATAAACCCTAGCAGGAGGGGGATCAACCACTCAATTCTACAAACGTCCTTCAGTCCAGAGATTGATAAGGTATCGTGAAACCGAACCGAATCCCGGAAGCTCGGGGAGTTCCTCCCGGCCAAACCAACGGGCATCTTCAATTTCTTCCCCATCGGGAGTAATCGTCCCCCCGGCATACCGGGTTTTAAAGCCGATCATCAAAGAATTGGGGAAAGGCCAGGGCTGGGACGCTACGTAGGTCGTGTCCCGAACCTCCAGACCCACTTCTTCCCGAACTTCCCGGCTCACGGCAGCCTCCAGATTTTCTCCCGCTTCGGTAAACCCCGCGATAAGACTGTAGACCTTACCGGCAAATTTTTTATTATGGGCCAGGAGCGCCTTGCCGTCGTCCCGGAGGATCAGCACGATAATAGCCGGGGATATCCGGGGAAATTCCAGCCTGCCACAGGAAGGACAGAGCCGGGCAAGCTCAACCGGGGCATCCTCATTCCGGGTCCCGCAGCTTCCACAAAAGACCGATTCCCTCCGCCACTGCATAATATGATAAATCCGGAAAAACCTTCCGATTAATCCGCCGCCGTCAAGAATTTCCCCAACATCCGCCTCCGCCGCCATGAGGGAAAGGGCGGATCGAGCCGGTAAAGAACACCACTGGGCAGGAAGGGATACCGTATCGTCCAAAAGACACCCCGGAATGGTATCGGTTCCATCGGGAGAGGATGCCAAAAAGGGCGCGACCTCCCCAAAAGCCTTCCGTATCCGTTCCAGAGGAAGCCCCCGGAAACCGGATATTTTCAAAACATCCTCCGGTATAACCAGATTATTCCCCTGAAAAAGATAGACCCCATCTGTTTGATCCGTAGACAAAATTTCCTCCTTATGAGGCGTCACCGGTCAGCGCTCTCCACCTCACGGCAAAGATATTTGTTTTTATCCGGGATATACCCTGTCCTCACAGAGACTCATCCAACCTTAAAGCACCGGATCCGGTGGGGTTCCCCGGGGCCCCCTTCCCCGGCCTTTCCGCCGAGGTCCCGTATTTCCGGGTGTTCCCGGAAGCAGCATTCTTCCGCCAGGGGACAGCGTTCGGCAAAGGCGCAGCCGGCGGCTTGGGCCACCGCCTTCCTGGGTTCCGCTGCCCCGGAAGGGGCTTCCACCGCGGCGCCGGTAACCGCGGAAAAGAGGAGCCGGGTGTACGGGTGGAGGGCGGTCCGGTAGAGATCCCCCGCGGGAGCCTCCTCCATAAGTTCCCCCCGGTACATGACCCCGATGCGATCGCAGAAGTAACAGGCCACCTTGAGGTCGTGGGCGATAAAAAGAAAAGAAAGATTCCGGCGGGAACGGATGTCCAACAGGAGGTTGAGGATCTGTCCCTGGATGGAAACATCCAGGGCGGAAACCACCTCGTCGCAGATGAGCAGGTCCGGCGACATCAGCAATCCCCGGGCTATGGAGATCCGCTGCCGCTGCCCCCCGGAAAATTCCGCGGGACGCCGTTCCAGATCGGCCTTCCCCAAGCCCGCCTCCTCCATGATAGCCTCCGCTTCTTTTCGGCCCTGTTTTTCCCCGGGCCAGCAGGAAGACCGGCGGTACCCTGAAACCAGGACCTCGTAAATAGTCATCCGTGGGTTCAAAGACCGGGCCGGGTCCTGGAACACGTATTTGACCTTTTCCCGGTATTTTTTAAGTTCCCTTGATTTTAGGGCCTTGACGTCGGTGGTATCCTGAAAAAGGATGGTTCCCCCGTCACTCTCGTACATCCGTACCAGGAGCCGGGCGGTGGTGGTTTTTCCGCACCCCGATTCCCCCACCAGCCCATAGGTTTCGTTTTTCCCGATGGAAAAGGACACCCCGTTCACGGCATATACAAAACGGCCGAACCGGGCGAAAAAACCCGCATCCAGGTTGAACCGTTTCCGCAAATCTTTTACCGTGATAACCGCCATCAGACGCCTCCCCGGAAACAGCGGAGTTCATAGCCCCCCCCGGGTTTTTCCCCGGACAAAAGCGGGGGGA
>JAISOR010000279.1 GCA_031275535.1 Treponema sp.
CACTTCACCCTCCACTCCCCACCCTTCACACTCTCTTCCTCTCCCCACCCTCTCTTCAGACCCTGACAAAGTCCCCGAAAAGGGCTATACTATACAGTATGAAGAGAATTTTTCGCCCCCTTCCCGCGGCGATGGTCTTATTTGTTTTTATCTTTTTAGGATCTCCCCTGGGGGCGCAGGGCTTCTTCAGCCGGCTCGACTGGTCCTTCCGGGGTTCGATCCTCTTTTTCCCCGAAAACAACGGCCTGGCCTCGGATTCTATGCCCATCCTGCCCTCTCCCGGGGGGACGGCGGCCTACCCTGTCTGGGGGCCCCTCTGGGCGGAGCTGTCCCTGGATGTCTACGGGACCTATTACGGCTATGCCTACCAGTTGGGCCGGGCGGTCCCCGCTAATCCGGAGAACCGCTCCAGTTTTGTTATCGGTCCCATTCTGGGATTCCAGGGGCTGGCCAAGTTCGATGTAAGGGAAAAAATCGGCCTCCGGGTCTATGGGGGCCTTTCGGCGGATATGCGGATCTGTCTTATTGCCGGAGGGCTTGAGGGTCAAGAAAAGGAACAGGTGGCCGAAGAGGTCAAGGATATTACCGCCTATTTCTGGGGCAAGGGACGCTGGCTGTTCCCGGTCCTGGGATTCGGCATGGATTTTGGGATCACCGAAAAGCTGCTCCTGGGTTTCGATACCAGGGTTTGGTTCCCCATGTACCGGCTGTGGACCAATGAGGACCTCCCGGCCATAGAGGGCTGGCGCTTTGGAGTGGGATTTAATTTTACTTTTAAATAGTTAGAAGGAGACTGTTTATGCCCCAATGGCTCAATGACGCAATTTTTTACGAAATTTATCCCCAGTCTTTTTACGATACCAACGGAGACGGCATTGGGGATTTTGAGGGGATAATCCAAAAACTGGATTATATTAAGGACCTGGGCTGCAACGCCCTCTGGCTGAATCCCTGCTTTGATTCCCCCTTTAAGGACGCGGGGTATGATGTGCGGGATTACAAAAAGGCCGCCCCCCGGTACGGAACCAACGATGACCTTAAACGGCTCTTTGCGGAGGCCCACAAGCGGCAGATCCGGGTGTTGCTGGATCTGGTTCCCGGCCACACCTCGGAGGAACATCCCTGGTTTCTGGCCAGCGGCAGGCCGGAACCCAACGAATATTCCAACCGCTATATATGGACCAGCCACTGTTTTGAGGCCGCCGAGGGGATGGGCTTTATCGGCGGTGAATGTCCCAGGAACGGAACCTATATTATCAACTTTTTTAAATGCCAGCCCGCTTTGAATTACGGGTTTTATCAGCCCCGCAAGCCCTGGCAGCTTCCCATGGATCATCCCGACTGCCTGGCCACCCGGGAAGCCATAAAGGATGTGATGCGCTTTTGGCTCGACCTGGGCTGCGACGGATTCCGGGTGGACATGGCCGCCTCGCTGGTAAAGTACGATGATGATAAGAAGACCGGAACCTCCGCGGTCTGGCGGGATATCCGGCAAATGCTGGATGCCCGCTACCCCGAAGCCGCCATTGTGGCGGAGTGGAGCGAACCCGAACTCTCCCTTCCCGCGGGATTCCATGCGGATTTTCTGCTGAATAACCAGGGGAGCGGCTACCGAACCCTGCTCCGGGCTTATGACGACGCCATTGGAAAGGCCCTTCCTGCCCATGATACCAGTTTCTTTAAGAAAGACGGCGGGGGAGATATTACCCCCTTTCTGGAGGACTATCTTCCCAAATACGAACACACCAAAGGCCAGGGCTTTATCAGCCTTATCACCGGCAACCACGATAGTATCCGGGTTGCCTTTAACCTGAGCCCGGAGGAGTTAAAGCTTGCCTACGGGGTCATCTTTACCCTGCCGGGGGTTCCCTTTCTCTATTATGGGGATGAAATCGGTATGCGTTACCTCGATCTGCCCACCAAGGAAGGGGGCTATTTCCGCACCGGCGCCCGGACCCCCATGCAATGGGGCCCCGGCAAGAACCTGGGCTTTTCCTCCGCCCCGCCGGAAGCCCTCTATCTCCCGGTGGACCCCTCCCCCGGGGCCCCCACCGTTGCGGAGGCGGCGAAGGACCCGGCCTCTCTGCTTAACACGGTCAAGTCCCTGCTAAAGCTCCGGCATGACCGGCCGGAACTTCAAGCCCAGCCGAACCTTACAATACTCTACGCCGAAAAGGGGAAGCTCCCCTTTGTATACCGCCGGGGTTCCCTGGTGGTAGGGGTTAACCCCTCAGGAAAGCGGGTAAGCGTCCCGGTTAAGGCCGGGGGCAAGGTCCTGTATGCCATTGGCCGGGGGGCCCTGGAAGGGGGAACCTGTACCCTGGAGGGCCAGAGCTTCGTCATCTTCGAGGATTGATTGGAAGGCGGCGGACCAGGCAGGGTACGACTGCCCTGTACCTTACATACTGAAAAAAAGGGTTGCGAGGGTTTTACATCTCCCGGGGCTGTGATAGTATACCTTCATCATGTCTTTGTCTCGCGTTCAAAAATACCGCTTCGATGAAAAAGTCCTGGTTCTGATATGCTGCCTTTTCTGCGCCGGGGCTACGATTTTTGGGGGCGGTACTATACAAGAATCGCCCCCCTACCCGCCGGCCCCTTCTTCAACCACAACTGCTGACCCGCGGGTCCCGGCGGAAATACCGGTACAATCCGGGGAGGCGGTTACGGAACGGCCCGCCCCGGACCGGGGGGAATCCATCATGAAGGCCCTGGCCGCCGCCTATCCTGACCGGGTCGGCCCGGCGGAATTCCGAAACGGGGACTGGGCGGTGCCCC
>JAISOR010000283.1 GCA_031275535.1 Treponema sp.
CGTGTGCTCTTCCGATCTTATCAACTTGAGACGTTTAAGCTCCTGGGATCCAATGGCTTCTATCATCTTCCGGTCTATATCGTCGGAAGCAATATCCGCCAGATCCTTTGGATCCATACCTTCTACAATTTCTTTAAAATCTTCATTGCTGGCAATAAGATTCGAAATGATCTCCTTTTTAAGATCGGTCAGGGATCTATTCATCCGTTCTACGAATTCCTGTTCCATGACGGCCCCCTTTACATGGTTCCCTGAAATTATAATGAAAATCAGGGACTTTTATGGTATTTTTTTAATTTCACTATGGAAATATATTAATTAATTTGGGTACATTGCCGTACATCGGCATTTTTGTCAAGATAGGGCCCCCCGCTTAATTGACTTTTTCCATACCCTGCTATAGCATACCAGTATTGAAATACGCCAAGGAGTTATTGTGGCTAAAGAAGAAGCGATAGAAGTCGAAGGGGTCGTCAAGGAAGCTCTTCCAAACACGATGTTTAGGGTGGAACTTGATAACCAAAACGGACACCTTATACTAGCCCATCTTTCAGGCAAAATGCGTAAGCACTATATCCGCATTGTACCCGGCGACCGGGTACGCATAGCCCTTTCGCCCTACGATTTAAGCCGGGGCCGCATTATCTACCGGGAACGATAGGCCCTTTTAGCAGCACCCAGGTAGAACCGGCGCCGCCAAAGGCGGCGCTGCCATGACCACTTTCCCCCGCCAGGGGGCAGCGTTCAATAAAATCCCGGACCATCCGTTTTAGAACCGCCTCTGAGCCCCCGGAATGGTTCCCCTTGCCGTGAATGATAAGGACCTTCTCGCAGCCCCGCCGCCGGCTGCTATGAAAAAAGGCCTCCAGCGCTTCCCAGGCTTCGTCCCGGCTCTGGCCGTGGAGGTCTATCACCGCATCGGGTTTTTTCGCCAGAAGCCGGCGGCGGCGTTCCCCGGCGGAGAGTTCCTCCCCTTCGGCTGCCGCATCCTTATCCTCGACCCCGTTCACCCGCAGCCAGGCTGTAAGGGGATCGACCTTTTTCGGCTCCGGGGGCGGCGCCCCATCCTCGCGATGGCCGCCCTCTTTTTTAATCCGTTTTAAATCCCGCAGCGCCCCCCTTTTCCCCGGCGATTTTGCGGTTTGGCCTTCCCATTCATCCAAAATATCTCCAAAATCCATGCCGGCGCCTCTAGTAAAAAACAATTTTCTCCTGAAGCACCCACCCGGCTTTACCGTCAAAGGTCTCCGCATAGGCCCAGTCATCGGCTCCGGACCGGATCCGGACCGGCTGGCCCTCATCCCAATAGGCGCTCACCCCCCCCTGGGGGTCCGGCACCCGGTAGGCGGTACAGGACCGCAGGACCGCGGGGCCGCCCCTGCCGGGAAAGCCCCGATCCATTAAGCCGCTGGCCAGACCATAAAGGCCGCCGGAAAGGATTATCATCAGTATAATAATGACACCTCTATAACCCCAGGATTGGCCGAAAGTTACGGATGTTGTTTTTGAACCCCCGGTCCGGGGGGAAAAGAGATGTCCTATCCCCAGCAGGATCAGGAGAAGGCCGCTCCCCAGGCTTATGCAGGCCAGGGGTTTCAGGGGCCGCCATTTTTCATCCTCCGTAAGCTCCAGGCCCAGGGCCTTTTCCGCGCGCCGCCGCAGGGGAAGAAGGGTATGGCCCGCCAAAAGGTCCCGCTCGTCCCGGCGGAGCCCCGCCAGGGCTTCGGCCCGGTTCCCCCGGTCCCAAAGAAGCCGGGCCCTTTCGGCCGCCGCCCTGTAGGAGTCCCGGAACAGGAAGAAAACCTCCTCCTCCGGGGGAAAGGGTATGGCCTCCGCCGCGGCCGGAGCAGGGGGGGCGGCCTCCGGCAGGGCGGGACCGGCCGGCCCTGCCGGTCCCGAGGGGGCGCTAATACGGATGCTGAGGGCCGGGGAGTCCAGGGCCAGGGCCTCATAATGGGAGTGTAAGGGGGGCAGGGAAAAGGTCTCTCCCCTTAGGGGAATAAGCTCCAGCCGGAATACAACCTGCCGTTCCCTGTCGGTTTTGGTAAGGGGCAGTTCCTGCAGCACCGCGCCTTCCGGAACATCGAGGAGAAAGGACAGTTTCCCCGGAAGGGGAATTTCGGGGTTCCAATCAACTATACGGAGGCTTAGTTCCGTGCGCTCCCCAATCTTTAGGGAACTGGGATAGGGGTCCCACAAGAGCCGAGGCTGGTACTCCCTAAGGGCGCCCTCTTCGGAGAGGACCAGGACCCGCAATTCCCCCGTAAGGGCCCTTTTATGGGGGGTGCTGAATTCAAAGGGGCCCAGGGAAAACAGACCCGCCCTTTGGGGGATAAATGAAAATTCAACCAGGGTCCAGCGGACATCCCGGTTCTCCGCGGTCCGAACCCACCGGCCCCCGGTACGGACCTGTTCCAGGGAAAGGGCCGCGGGCAGGCTGGGAGGCAGGACCGTGACTTCCCCGGATACGGGATGATCCACCAGGAAGGAAAGCTTCCAGGGGGCGTTTTTAACCGGATTGTCGGGGGACATTTCGGTCATAACTACCAGATCTTCCTCCGGGCCGGAAGCGCCGGGAGCAAGGGGGCGGAGAAAAAATAAGAGGAGCCCTAATAATCCGGGCCCGAAGGCACGGTATCTTCGAGCCATTCCCGGCTTTTCCATTGGTCTTGCTCCTTCCGGCGTAAATAATCAAAAAGGCCCCTGGGCCCCTCCCGGGACTCCCGGATATCAACGGAGGGCGAGGAAGCCGCCGCCGCCGCATTTTGACGGATAAGGAATAAGAGGCTTAATTCCAGGTTTCGCTTTGCCTCAATACGGCCGCTGTCCGTTTCCAGGGCCTCCCTGAACTGCGCCGCCGCTCCGGTAAAATCGCCGCCCTGGAAACGGGCTATCCCCGTATTGTAATGGATACGGTAGAGCAATTCCCGGTGATCTTCCCGGGGAAAGGTACGAAGCGCGGCTTCGGCGGCGCTGAAACGCTGGAGCGCGGCATCGTCCTCGCCCATGGAGAGGTAGACCGAACCCAGCCCGTATTCGGCATAGGGGACGGTTTCGGGGAACCGGAGAGCCTCCAGGTACGACGAGATGGCTTCGGTGTACATGCCCTGGGAGTTAAAAAAATTCCCCCCCATCAGGAGCAGCTTTCCCGAAACCGGGGAACAGGAAAAGACAGAGGCCCCCAGGAGGATCAGGAGGGCCCCGGCGGGGAATCCGGAGGCGCCGCGGTTACCCATGCTTCCGCCGTCCTTTTTCCAGCCCCTTCGAGACACCCAGGGCCGCCAGGGCGGCGATAACAAAAACATGCCACTGGGGCTTGGTTTCCCGCCGGTATCCCCTCGAAACCGCCTCCGAAGACAGGGACGCCAGGTGATCCGCCAATAAACCGGCGGCATTGCTCCGGTTCCCGTCCACATAGATACCCCCGCCATGTTCCGCCGCGTTCCGCAGAATTTCGTCCCGTAAATGGCTTATCACCGGGGAGCCCTCCTCATCCAAAAGGGTGTCCTGACCCAGGGGAACCGGCCCTCCCCCTGGGGAGCCGAAGCCCGCGGTGATAAGGACGATGTCCCGGTCCAGGGCCCGTTCCAGGGCCGCGGAGAGGGAGCCCTCCAGGGCCTCCCCGTCGGAAAGCAGGATGATCCGCCGCCGGGTGGGAAAGGCATCCTGAAAAGCCCCGGCGGCCGCATCGATCAGCTGTTCCAGGTTGGTCCCGGTTCCGGTAACAAGGGAGCCGGAGATCCCCTCCAGGAACCCAAGTACCGCTTCGGCGTCGTCAGTTAAGGGAAGGGCGAGAATTCCCCGGCCCTTGCCTATGGCCGCCCCAAACCGAAGCCCCGAATTTACCGGGTCCTGGTTCAAGACCAGTTCCCTGGCCAGCGCGGCGGCCCGGTCCAGCCGGGAAACCGCCGTTTCCCCCCCAAGGGGGACATCCCGGACATCCATACTGCGGGACAGATCCATGGCAAAGACCACATCCAGCCCCCGGCGGGATTCGCTTACCAGGCGGCTCCCCCACCGGGGTTCCGCCAGGGCCAGGACCCCGCAGATATAGAAGAGGCAAAAGGCGGCGGCGGAAAGGAAATACCGGGACCGCAATTCCCGGACCCGGACGGCGCCCTGATCCGGGGAACGTTTAAGAAAGTCCGGAACGGCCCGGTGTTTATGATAATGGAAAAAAACCAAAAAAATTGAGGGGAGTACCGGAAAAAGGGCCAGGAGCATCCGGGGATTGTCAAAGCTCATAAAAAAGCCCCCAGGATATAACGGCGGATGAACCGGACGGCGCAGAGTAGTACCAGGGCGGCCATAATAAGGGGCCCCTGAAAACCGCTGGTCCGGTTCATAAAGCCGGACCTTCCGGGGATCAGCTCCGCCTCATTCACCCGGGAAAAGGCCCCGGAAAGGGCCTCCGCAGAGGGGGCCGCGATATAAACGCCCCCGCCGCTCCTGGCAATAGCCTTGAGAGCTTCGGGATCAAACCGGGAATCAAAGGTTCCGGTCCGGCGTATCCTGGAAAAGGGATCCACATAATCGATGGGGATCTCTCCGCCGCTCCCCACCCCGATAACCCAGAGGGAGACCCCCGCCGTCCGGAGAAGCGCCGCCGCGGTCTCCGGGTGTATGGCCCCGGCGTTGTTTTCCCCATCGGTGATCAGCACCACCGCCCTGCGGGGGGCGGCGGAATTCCTCGAGTGCAGGGCGGCCAGGGCCAGCCCCATGCCCAGGGCGGTACCATCCCCCAATTCGGCGATCCGCAGCGTCTCAAGCCGGGAAAACAGGGCCCCCCGATCCACCGTAGGGGGGACCAGGAGACCCGCTTCGGTCCCCACCGCCACAAGGCCGATAGCGTCCGAGGGGCGCTCCTCCGCAAAGTCCCGGACCAGGGTCCGGGCAAGGTCAAAGCGGCTGCGGCCATTCATGTCGATCCCCGCCATGCTGGGGCTTATATCCATCACAAAAAGGATATCCGCCCCCCGGTTAAGCCATACTATTTCGGTGGATATAAACCGGGGGCCCCCCAGGGCGATAACAAGGAAGACGGCCCCCAGCAGTTCCAGGAAACGGCCGATCCTGATGAGGAATTCAACCCTGAAGGGGGGCTTAAAGGGAATTCCCCCCGGGGGGCCCAGGGGAAGGCGCAGGACCAGGGCATCCTTGAAAAAACGGGAAAAGAACATGATCAGGATGATAACAAGGAGCCCCAGGAAAACAAGGAGGGGCCGTTCAAAACCGATGCTCATAGGGCCCCTTCCGCCGGTATGCGGGCCCTTCCGGCAAGGCGGCGGGATTCCCGTTCCCCGCGCTCCAGGGCGTCGGTAAAGCTTTTGAAATCATCCAGAATCCCAATCACATCGGTCCCCCGGATGCCGGCGCCGCTGAACCTAAGGGTATCGCAGCGGGAGAAAACATCCCGCAGGAATTCCCCCGAAAGTACCGCGTCATGATCTTCCGGGGCGCCGGTCAGGGAGGGCAGGGCGGTGAATTCCCGGGGAACCATGGCCCGGCAATTCATCCCGGAGAGCAGGCCCAGGAAGGTTCTGAATTCCCGGGATACGCGGCTGAGTATTTCCGCCTCCGGGCCCCCGGCGGATTTGTCCTTTAAAAGGGTATTCCGCAGCCGCCGGAGGATCCTCCCCATGGCCCGGATCCGCCGCCGCCGGCGGAACCGCACTCCCAGATTCCGCAGGCGGGGCAGGGCCCAGATCCTTCCCAGGACCACCAGCAGAAAAAACCCGAGGATCCCCAGAAGGGTCCCGTATATCATCACCGCCGTACCGGGGGCGGACAGGGGCGGGGTGGGGCCGGACAGGACCTTTCCCTGGGGATCGGCATCTAAAATGGAAGAGATGGTAAGCTCAAGCCCCGTAAAGGTATGGGAGGCGATTTCTATGGGGGGTAGTTTAATAAGCCCCGGCGCGTAGGCCCGAAAATCTATCAATAAACGGCTCATGCCGCCCCGGCGTTCCAACTCCACCTGGGTAATAAGCAGGTCCTCCGATTGGGGAAGCCCCTCCGGTCCCCGCACGATCCTGCCTTCGGAGCCGGAAAAGGCCGAACCCAAAGGGATTACCAGCCGCCCCCGGTCCCCTACAAAGATCGTCTGGGGTATGCTATAGGGGGACCCATCCCCTTCTCCTTCCTGGGCTTCTCCGGGATAGAGCAGCCACAGCAGCAGGAGGATGAAAAAGCCGCCCCTCATAGGCCGCGCCTCCGGTATTCCCGGCGGGGTCTTCCCCGGCCGCCAAAGAAACGGGTCAGGGCCGCGGGGGCATCCTCGGCGGTGGATAGTTCCAGGCAGGCCGCGCCGCAGCGGCGGCAGATGGCGGTCCACAGCGCGGCCCGCTCCCCATGCCACTGGGACCAGGCGGAACGGAGGGACAGGAACCCGGCGGGGATGTGGAGCTTCAGAGCAGTCTCGGGATCTTCTACGGAAACAAGCCCCAGGTTGGGCAAATCCATGTCCAGGGGATCGCTGATCCCTATGGCAATGACATCGTGTTTTCCGCAGAGGTCCCCCAACTCCTGTTCCCAGTTAACGCAGAGAAAATCCGAAAGGATCACCACCAGGCTCCGCCGCTTTAGAAGCCGGCCGGTCCCGGCCAGGGCGGCCCCCAGGTTGCTTCCCCTTTCACCGCCTGTTCCGGCTTCCCCGCTTCCCCCCTGCAAGGCGCCGCTTATGAGGGTCATAATATGGGAACGGCCCTTGCGGGGTCTTAGGACCCGGGTAATATCCCTATCAAAAAAAACCGCCCCCACCCGCTGCCCTGCCCGTTCCGCGGAAAAGGCCACCAGCGCGGCGGCAAGAACCGCCTGATCGGCGCGGTTTATAAAAGCCCCGCCCGAAGCGCTGTTCACCGTGCCCCCGGTACCCATGGAGGCCGATCTGTCCAGGACCAGGCAAACCGTGAGTTCCCGCTCTTCCCGGTACATCTTTACGTAGGGGGTTCCGAACCGGGCGCTCACGTTCCAGTCGATGGAACGGACATCATCCCCCGGCTCATAATGCCGAACCTCATCCGCCTCAATTCCCTGCCCTTTAAAGATGGATCGGAAGGAACCGGACAAGAGATCCTCCGCCAGGCCGGAGGCAATAAGGGGAAAGGTGGTAATTCTCCGCAAAAGTTCGTGCCGATCCACCGCTTTTTCCACCCCCCATCAGGGAACCGGCACAAAGGCCAGGATCCGGGAAATAACCGCATCGGGATCCAGGCCATCCGCTTCCGCCTCATAGGAAAGGACAATGCGGTGCCGTAAAACCGGCAGGGCCATGAGCTTTACATCTTCGGGGCTTACGAAGGAACGGCCCTCAAAAAGCGCCCGGATACGGCAGCAGCGGTACAGGGCAAGGGCGGCCCGGGGAGAAGCGCCAAAAGAGATGTACTGATACAGGCCCTCCTTGCCGGCCTTGCCCCCGGCCTCGCCGGAAAACCGGGGTCCCCCGGCCCGGGCCGCCGCCGGCCTGGTGGCGGTTACCACCGAAACGATGTACTTTGTAATTCCCTGGTCCATACGAACCGAATCCGCGGCGGCCCTCAGGGTCTCCAGCAGGGAGGCGGGCAAAACCGGCGACAGAGCGGGAGGTTTTTCATGCCCCCCCGCTATGGGAGGGGCCCCTTCCAAGATGCGGATCTCCTCCTCCGGCCCGGGATACCGCACCAGGAGTTTGAGGAGGAACCGGTCCAGTTCCGCCTCCGGCAGGTTATAGGTCCCCTCATGCTCAATGGGGTTCTGGGTTGCCAGGACAAAAAAGGGGTCCGGCAAGGGGTAGGTGGTTTCCCCAATGGTCACCTGATGCTCTTCCATAGCCTCAAGCAGCGCGGATTGGACCTTTGCGGGGGCCCGGTTAATTTCATCCGCCAAAATCACATGGGCAAAGACCGGGCCCCGGCGGACCAGGAATTTCCCCGTAGCCTGCTCCCATACCAGGGTACCGGTCAGATCCGCGGGGAGCAGATCCGGGGTAAACTGGATCCGTTTAAACAAAAGGCCGGTTATTTCCGCCAGGCTCTTTACCGCCAGGGTCTTGGCCAGCCCCGGCACGCCTTCCAGGAGTATATGCCCCCCGGCAATCAGGGCCAGGAGCAGACCGTCGATCATCTCACCCTGACCGACAATACGTTTAGCCAGCTCCGTTCTACAGGAATCCAGAATTTCCCTGGCCCTGCCTATGTGGGCATTAGTATCCATCCCGTTACGCTCCGTAACTTTTATTGTAACGATTTTCTTGAACTAAGACCACCC
>JAISOR010000293.1 GCA_031275535.1 Treponema sp.
TGGAGGAAGACAAGACGGCCTGGGCGGGTTATCAGAAAGCGGACACTTGACCGAAGCCCCGCAGGGGCAAGCGTGGCCGCTTTCTGATGTTCTGCCCAGGCCATTTTTTCGTTCAAATGTGATATTGCCGGGTGTACCCCCCGGTGTACTCTTTTCGGAAATTAGTATAGACTACCCCTGCTTGTTGATCTACAAAGACGAATTATACGGGGTACAAAATTGAATGTAGTCGTCATCGGCGCCCAGTGGGGTGATGAGGGAAAGGGTAAGATCGTGGATTATCTGGCCAAAGAAGCCCAGATAATCGTCCGTTTTTCCGGCGGGGCTAACGCGGGGCATACCATTGTGATCGGGGATGAACAGTACGCCCTGCACCTTATCCCCTCGGGGATCCTCTACCCCGATAAGATGGTTGTCCTTGGGGCGGGGATGGTTATTGATCCGGTGGCCCTCTTTGCCGAATTGACCATGCTCCGGGAGCGGGGAATTGATACCACCGGCAGGGTTTTCATTTCCGACCGGGCGCACCTTGTCCTGCCCCGGTATATTCAGCTTGATAAGGACCGGGACGAGGCCCGCAAGAAACCCATCGGTACCACGGGCCGGGGGATCGGCATTAGCTATTCTATGAAAAGCGACCGGGACGGTATCCGTATGGCCGACCTTTTATGGAAAGAAAGGATGGATGAACTGGATGCGGCGGATCGGGAATTCCTTGCCCCCTATGGAGAACGGCTTGAGGCCATGTCCGTGGATCTGGCAACCTTCCTAAAGTACCGTAAAAACACCCAGGTTCTTTTTGAGGGCGCCCAGGGGACCCTGTTGGATCTGGATCTGGGGACCTATCCCTACGTATCCAGCGGGATGTCCTGCGCCGCGGGCGCGGCCATCGGCGGCTGTGTGGGACCCCGGCGGCTGGACAAGGTGCTGGGGGTTTTCAAGGCCTATTCCACCCGGGTGGGGAACGGCCCCTTTCCCAGCGAATTCGACGCCAACTCCGAGGACGCCCTTTGCCGCTTTATTCGGAAGACCGGCCGGGAATACGGGGTTACCACCGGCCGGCCCCGGCGCTGCGGTTACCTGGACCTGGTGGCCCTGCGTTATGCCTGCCTTACCAATTCCATTGATTCCCTGGTGATGACCCATCTGGATGTGTACGACACCCTGGATGAGGTCAAGGCCTGCATCGCCTATCGCATTGATAATAAGATCGTAGAGACTTTTCCCGCTTCCATCGAAGCCCTGAACAAGGCCCAGCCCGTACTCCGGGCTTTTTCGGGCTGGAAACATTCCCTTTCAAACGCCCTTACCTAGGAAGAATTCCCCGTGGCGGCCATGGAGTATATCGAATTTATAGAACGGTTCTGCGAAACCCCCATTGATATTGTTTCCGTGGGGTATGACCGCAAGGAAACCATCATCAGGAAAAGCCCGTGGACCCGTTAAGGCAGATATTGAGAGGACCATAATCATGGACAAGATCTTGATCCTGGATTTCGGGAGCCAGACCACCCAGCTTATTGGCCGGCGCGTCCGGGACCTGGGGGTCTATACTGAAATAAGCCCCGGCGATGCCCCCCTTACCGATGATGTCCTGGCGGATATCCGGGGGATCATCCTGTCGGGGTCCCCGGAATCGGTCTACACCCCCCAGGGCGCGGCGCCGGATAAGCGGATCTACGCCACGGGGCTTCCCCTCCTGGGGATCTGCTACGGCCTCCAGCGGATAACCTTTGACCAGGGCGGCAAGGTGGAACCCCTGCCGGAGCGGGAGTACGGCGGCGTGGGCGTGCGGGTAAGGCCGCCCCCGGCGGGGGATGAGCCCGCCGGACAGGACCCCGCGAACCGGGACAGGACCCGGCGTTTTTTTGCGGGTTTCGACCCTTCGGTTTCCCTGGAAGCGATCAAAGGGGGGGCCGGTTTTTCCGGGGACCCGGGGAGCCCTTCATCTTCCCCTCCGCCCCCTGCCTCCGGCCCTGACTTTTCTTTTACCGCCTGGATGAGCCATGGCGATACCCTGACCCGCCTGGCCCCGGGCTTTCGGGAATATGGGACCAGCGTCACCGGTTTTCCTGCGGTGGTGGCCCATGGGACCCAGCCCTGGTTCGGCCTCCAGTTTCACCCCGAAGCGACCCACTGTGAGCGGGGGCCGGAGATTCTGGCCGCCTTTGTGTTCGGCGTCTGCGGCTGCAGCCCCGGCTGGACCATGGAACAGTACATCGAAGAGGTCCGCGCATCCCTGCCGGACCGGGTGGGGCAGAATCCGGTGCTGCTCCTTATTTCCGGCGGGGTCGATTCCACCGTTGCCGGGGCGCTCCTCCTCAAGATATTGAATCCCGCCCAGGTACATCTTATGTATATGGATACCGGACTTATGCGGAAAGATGAAACCAGGACGGTAAAGGCCGCGCTGGAACGCCTGGGCGCCCGGCATCTTCACATCATCCATGGTGAAGGGGAATTCCTTTCCGCCCTCCGGGGGCTGGAAGACCCGGAAGCGAAACGCAAGGTCATTGGGGATCTCTTTATTACCATCCAGGAACGGGAAGTCGCCCGCCTGGGCCTGCCGGAAAATTATTTTCTTGCCCAGGGCACCCTCTACACGGACCTAATCGAAAGCGGCAAAGGGGTAGGCAAGAAGGCCCACCTTATCAAGAGCCATCATAATGTGGGGAGCCCCCTGGTGGACGCAAAACGCAAAGCGGGACGTATCATCGAGCCCCTGGACCGGCTTTACAAAGACGAGGTCCGCCATCTGGGCCGGCTCCTGAGTATTGATGATGAAGTGGTCCGCCGCCATCCCTTTCCCGGCCCCGGCCTTGCGGTCCGCATCCTGGGGGAGGTGACAAAGGAAAAATGCGATATCCTCCGTGAGGCCGACGCCATCTATATAGAAGAACTTAAACGCCGCCGGTCGCCGGAAGGGCGGAGCCTCTACGACGAAATTTGGCAGGCCTTTGCGGTACTCCTCCCCATCCGTTCCGTGGGGGTCGCCGGCGATGTCCGCAAATACGGCTGGGTCCTCGCCCTTAGGGCCATCATCAGCGCCGACGGCATGACCGCCGACGTGTATCCCTTTCCTTCAAAGGATCTGCTGGAGATCTCCACCCTTATCACCAATACGGTCAAGGAGATTGGCCGGGTCACCTACGATGTTTCGTCCAAGCCGCCGGCTACGATTGAGTGGGAGTGAAGGAAGAGTGTGGGGAGTGGGAAAATTGGGATCGATGGAGTATACTATTTAGAGACTATTTTTTATGGGAGGCATAATGCGCCGGAGGAATGGGGATGAATAAGATTATCGCAAAAAAACAACTCTCTGCGGATGTATATGAAATGACGGTTGAGGCTCCCTTGATCGCCCGGGCCCGGAAGGCGGGCCAGTTTTTGATTGTCCAGATTGATACCGATTGGGGGGAACGGATTCCCCTGACCATCGCCGATGCGGACGAGGAGGCCGGAACCGTTACCCTGGTGTTTCAGACCGTAGGGGCTACCACTCATAAACTTGCGTTAAAGGAAGCCGGGGATGGGGTGGAAAACATTTTAGGCCCCCTGGGAAATCCCACGCATATAGAACAATTCGGCACCGTGGTTTGCGTAGGGGGCGGGATTGGGGTGGCGCCCCTGTTCCCCATTGTCCAGGCCATGAAAAAAGCGGGGAACCGGGTTATCGTCATCATCGGGGCCCGGAACAAGGAGCTGGTGATCTTTGAAGACCGGATGCGGTCCTATGCGGATGAGCTGGTGGTGGTGACCGACGATGGGTCCTACGGACGGAAGGCCCTGGTCACCGAGCCCTTAAAGGAACGCTGCGCCGGAACGCCCCGGCCCGATATGGCGGTCGCCATTGGACCGCCGATCATGATGAAATTCTGCGTTGCCGCCGCCCGGGAGACCAATACGCCCATCATGGTTTCCCTGAATACTATTATGATCGACGGCACGGGAATGTGCGGGGGCTGCCGGGTAAATGTGGGGGGAGAGACCAAGTTTGTCTGTGTGGACGGGCCGGAATTTGACGGCCATAAGGTTGATTTTGAAAATATGATGCTCCGAATGCGGGCCTTTAAGGGCCGGGAAGAAGAGGATCACCATAAATGCCATCTGGAACTTGGCCTTGAGCCACCTTCCGCCCCGGCCCCGGCGGCCGCAAACCAGGGAGGCGCAAAATGAGCGAAGCAGCGCATACAGGACATTTCCGGGGGACCGCGGCGGAACTTGAAACCGCGGCGGCCTCTCTCTTAAAGCCCCTGCTGGATCGGAAGGCCGCGGGAGAAAAACTGAGCCCCCGGGACCGGATCGCCATTCCCGCCCAGGAAATGCCCGCCCAGGACCCGGTGGTCCGGGGCAGAAACGTATCCGAAGTTGCCCTGGGCTATGGGGAAAACCAGGCCCGGCTCGAGGCGGAACGCTGCCTGGGCTGTAAGAACGAACCCTGCGTCAAGGGTTGCCCGGTGCAAGTCCCCATCCCCCGGTTTATTGCGGAGATCCAACGGGGGGATTTTAAAGCCGCGGTGGACAGTATCAAAGAGACCAACCTGCTTCCGGCGGTCTGCGGCCGGGTTTGCCCCCAGGAAAAGCAGTGCCAGCTTGAATGTACCCTGGGAAAGAGCCTTAAAAGTGTGGATAAGGCGGTATCCATAGGAAGGCTGGAACGCTTTGTGGCGGATTGGGAGCGGGAAAAGGGCCTGGTAAGCATCCCGGCCGTCCGGCCCCCCACGGGGAAGAAAGTTGCCGTCATAGGCTCCGGTCCCGCGGGGCTTACCGTGGCCGCGGATATAGTCCGGGAGGGCCACGAAGTTACCATATTCGAGGCCTTTCATAAACCCGGCGGGGTTATGGTCTACGGCATCCCGGAATTCCGGCTCCCCAAGGCCATAGTCCAGGCGGAGGTAGATATCCTTAAAAAAATGGGCGTTCGGATCGAGACGAATTTTCTGGCCGGCCGGACCCGGATGATAAAACAACTACTGGAAGAAGACGCTTATAACGCGGTTTTTATCGGCGTTGGGGCGGGGCTCCCCAAATTCCTCGGCTGCCCCGGAGAAAACCTGGTGGGGGTCTTTAGCGCCAATGAATACCTTACCAGGGCAAATCTGATGAAGGCCTATGACGCGGAGAAGGCCGCTACCCCCATGTACCGATCCCGGATCGTAACGGTCATCGGCGGGGGCAATGTCGCCATGGACGCCGCCCGGATGGCCCTGCGGCTGGGATCGGAGCAAGTCCATGTCATCTACCGCCGGACCAGGGAAGAAATGCCCGCCCGGGCGGAAGAGGTGGAACACGCCATGGAAGAGGGCATCATCTTCAACTTCCTCCGTAACCCCACCCGTATGCTGGGGGATGAGCAGGGCCGGGTCATCGGGATGGAGCTTCTCAAGTATGAGTTGGGCGAAAGTGATGATTCGGGCCGCCGGAGCCCGGTGGCTATTGCCGGGTCGGAGTTTGTTTTTGACTGCGATACGGTGATCGTTGCCCTGGGGAACGAGTCGAATCCCCTATTGACCAGGACCACGGAAAACCTCAAGGTGGACCGCCGGGGCCGCATCATCGTGGATGGGACCCAGAAAACTTCCCTGGACGCGGTCTATGCGGGGGGAGACATTGTTCTGGGGGCCGCCACGGTGATCCTTGCCATGGGGGAGGGCCGCCGGGCCGCCGCGGCGATTAACGGCCTCTTGGGGAGCAAAAGAAGTTCCAGGGAGTGGGGGTAAGACAAGGTATTGCTATTACTTTGTTAATTGAGGCTGTTCCAAAACCAACCGGGTTTTGGAACAAGCTCAAATTTTAATAAATAAACGGAATGATCCGGTATTTTACCTTTTTGGTATATTTATCCCA
>JAISOR010000024.1 GCA_031275535.1 Treponema sp.
ATGGCCCGGTAGGGCAGGGCCTGGATCTCAATCGCCACCTGCCTCCCGCTGGTGGTGACGAGCCGGATATCCACAATGCCCTGTTTGTCCTTCTGCCACCGCCGCTTGAGGAAGGGATCGATCACGGTCAGTTTGCTATAGTCCTCCGGAGGAATATCCAGGACCGTTTTGAGCAGCCTTTCGGTGTTTCCGATGTTTTTCTGATCCCCATAGATGGATTTGACCACATAGTCATTCAGGGGGGAAATAAAATCTTTTTCCATATTGGCCTCCACTCCCCTTTAGGGTGCGGAGGCGTGAATTTGCTTTGATCCGCGGAGAATAAAATTCAAAAAAAGTTGAGATTGTTCCCAACCAATTTAATGAAGAATTTTTAACCACAAAGTAGACTGCTATGCAGTCAATTAAATGAGAATAAGGCGAAAAAGGAGGAAGAAGGAAAGATAGTTCTTTCCTACCTCGTTTTCCTCTTTCCGCTTAGCCTTTACCCGGTCTAGGCCCATAAAAAAACCCGGCCTTTGGCCGGGTTATACGCTCAGTTTTTGTTATGCTTGTTTTACGCTTTAGATCTTGAAGTAGGCCCGGATCTGAAACACCAGGCTGTTCGTGGCGTTGGTGTTTTTCCCCCAGAGCGGCACAGTGTAGGCAAGCTGGAACTGCAGGGGCAGGGGCAGCTGGGTCAGGAAGATGGACGCATTGGGCTTTAGGCTCAGGACCTGGGTTGCGGAGTCATCCTGTGTGGTCCCGTCAATCTTTATGTCCGGGGTGAATTTATAATTAACCGGGAGCCCGGCGTGGAAGAGGAGCCCATTCCCAAAGGTCTTATCAAAATGGGGTTCCAGTTCAAAGGTCAGATCAAAGCCATAGGCCACATCCGCCTCAGCAGGCGTACCTATTCCATGGTTCTTTCCTTTCACCTTAAGGGGGTAGTAAATAAATTCGTTATAGGCACTGACGGAGAACATATCGTTGATGACATAGTCAAAATAGGTCCTGGCCCCAAAACCAAAGGTGTGTTTATCGATCTTGCCTACGGTAACCGCTTCGTCGTTCATGATTTTTGCCTGTTCTTCTGTGAAATCGGGACCCGGCAGGGGGATCTTAACCCCCGGTCCTATGGCAAGGCGGACAGAAGAATTCTTAACCGGCGCGTCGGCCCCGATAATCTGGATCTTGGCGCCCACAAAAATATCCCCGAATCCCTTAAGATTTGCATCTAGTTCTTTATTACCAAGGGGGCCCATGTTTAAGGTATAATCCACATCGGACCAGGCATTCCAGCCCGGCGCCCATTGGATGGCCCCGGTGATCCAGTCGATGATCCCGTATTCCACGGCAAAGCCCAGGTTGAACATTTTTATCGCTTTGTTGCCGTCCGTCAAATCCTGCTTGTCGCCCTCTGCATCCCACGCTTTGTTTGCAAAAGAGAAGCTGGGGGCCAGGTAAACCCGGCCCATCCGGGCGGGCATGACCTTAGCGTCTTCGGCAAAAACAAACAGGGTGCCGCAGAGGATACCCAGAATTCCCAAGGCTGTGATTCTTTTCATTTTTATTCCTCCAAATTAAAATAAATAGGCTGTTAATTACTTAACACCATAACATACTTATAATTTAACCTTTTAAAAAAAAAATTTCAATCAGTGTTTTTAACATTTTTTCAAGAAATGTCATTTTCCTCCACTAGAAACTCATGCCAATATTGAAATACCCCTGAAAATAAGCGGCGGCCACATTATAGGAGAGACCCAGGCCCATGGCGGGGAGGGCCAGCCTGCTCAGATAAAAAGAAAGGGCCCCCGCAACTCCGTGATCCCACTGATCCTTTAAAACGGGGCCCCAGGAATAGACCAATTGATAGGAGGCCAGGATCGAAAGGATCCCAAAGGATGTTTTTAAGAGGTACTTCTCAAGGCCCATTGAAACCCCTCCGTAGTGCCTGGCGGAAAAACCGGAGGGCAGGATATTGACCCGGGCCGCAGAGGGGGGAGATTCAAAGAGGGCCGGCGCCCCGGGCGCAAACAGGGCGCCCGAATGGATGGCAGCCCGGAAGCCGGGGATAAGGGATTTTTCGTAGATCCCCTGGAAAGAAAGGGCCTGGAAATCCGGAAAATCTATGCCTATCGTATACTCATAACCCAGGGACACGCTCTGCCGGGAAAGCAGGTATCCGTCCCAGTCGCTGTGGGACACCGAAAGCCCCGGATTAAGACCCACCGCCTGGGCCTCCGCGCCGCCGTCCTCCGGGGGATCGTCCCGGATAACCAGGCGGTTAAAGGAGATGTCGAGGGAGGCGCTGAAAAGTTCCAAAAAGGGATAGCTGATTCCCCCAAAGACCTTGAGGGAATCCAGGGGGAAGCTTCGGAACACCACTTCGTTTTGATCCGTATCCTCCCGATCCTGCCGGGAATACATTCCCCCCACGGTCCATCCGGGGAACTGTTCCCGATCCGGGGTGTTTATATACATCAGCATGGCGGTCCATCCGCCGGAACCGTACAAGCCCCCGGCGACAAACTTATCGTTCAAGCCAAAGGCGTTGGTATCCACAAAAAAGCCGCCCCCGCTCGTGCCGCCGGAATTGACAGAAACTATGGGCAGGGGGAAGATCGACCACTTCTCCCGGACCTCTATGTTTAGAATCTTTCCATCCCCTTCGGGGGCGTCCCCTATCTCTATGGAAACCGGCTCAAGAATACCCGCGTCCAGGATCGCCGCATGGACCTCATCAACATCCACCGCCTGCCGGCCGATAAATTTCTTTAACGGCCCTTCCGCCACATGGGGCTTGGTTCTTTTAAGGCCCGTGATGGAAATTCCGGTAATGGTTCCCGGCCCGGCGTCATCGCCGGTTTGGGGAAAGGCCGTATCCACCGCAGAGAAGCCCAAAACCACGAGGGCAAAGAGACATGAAAAAAATTTCACCAGATAGCACCTCTCTTTACCTATCCCCGGTGAAGGTCTACGGGATTATACAAATGATCATCTTGTCCGGACTTACCGGATTGGCACCATCCAGCCCTTGGTATCCGGCAGGATGCCATACTGAATGCCCTTGAGGGTATCCCGAATATCCGCGGTAAGGTCCCCGACCTTGCCGCCGTTAAAGATCACCTTTTTGCCCTGACAGGTCAGGGCTTCGATGGGGGTGGCGCCCGCGGCGGTTCCACTGACAAAACACTCCTGCCCTTCGGAAAAAACCTCATCAATGGAAATCTTCCGTTCCGAGACCCGGACATTCCGGTCCCTGGCCAGCTCTATGATGCTGGAGCGGGTGATGCCCGGCAGGATGGTATCTCCCAGTTCGGGGGTAACCAGTTCCCCGGATTTAAGGTAGAAGAAGATATTGCAGGAGGAACCCTCTTCCACGTATTTCCGGTGAACGGCGTCTAAGAAGACACATTCCATAAAGCCCGCCTCCATGGCCTCGTGCTTGGCCAGGGCGGAAATGACGTAGTTGGAAGCCGCCTTGATCCACCCCGTGCCCTTGGGGGTAGCCCGGATCCGCTCGGTAACTACCGCCTCGGAGGTGCCACCGGAAAAATAGGCGCTTACGGGGGTGGTGATCACCATGACCCAGGGTTCCCGGGATATATTCACCCCGATTCCCCCCTCGGCATAGGTAAAGGGCCGGATATATACCGAATCGGCGCTGATAAAGGAGTCCTTTTCCCATTCGCCCTTATAGGCGGGCCTAAAACCCAGTTCCGCATTCCGTTTAACCGTTTCCACACAGGCCCGGACAAAGACATCCTCCGGGAAGCCGGGCATCAGGAGCCCTTCCATGGATTTACGGAACCGCGCCGCGTTCCGGCCGGGCCGGAAAATCGCCAATCCCCCGTCCTTTTGGGGCAGCGCCTTTAGGCCCTCGAAGCAGCCCAGGCCGTACTGGGTCGTATAATTTACCAGGGGCATATCATCATAAAAATTCCGGGCCTCCGTCAGGGCCTCCGCATCGGACGCTCCCAACCGGGCCTCTTCATCAACGGTTTTATGGTTTTTTTCGATATATTCATCATGCCATTCATTCTGCCGATACTTAGCCCGGTAAACCACGGGATAGGAATTCAAGGAAAACCCCATGACAGCCCTCCAAAGAAAAACATTGTATGGGGAAGGATAGCATATTCGGGGATATGTGGCAATGCGGTCTGTATGTCTTTCAGGGAGAGGGAAGAAAGGGTGAAGGGTGGAGAGTCAGGAGTGAGGTGATGCGGGAGGACGGTAACGATATGCGATTGCTTACAAATATAATAAAGGGAAGTTTTCCTTCTTTCCTCTTCTCCTTCCTTCCTCGCCTTTGTGCGCCTTCGTGGTTGCTTCCTCCGTACTAGCGCCGCCAGAATTCGGGGCTGAACAGTACAAACACCGTCCACAGTTCCAGCCGGCCGGCGAGCATTACAAAAGAAAGAAACCATTTGATGTAGTCCGGAAAGGCCCCGTAATTATGGGTGGGGCCTATGGCTCCAAAGCCGATGCCCACGTTTCCCGTTACCGCCAGGGCGACGCTGAGGGAAGAGAAAAGCTCCGTCCCCGAAGCGGCAACTACCAGGGTGGTAATGACGATAATGATAAGGTAGAGGAAGATAAAGCCCGCCACCCCGTAGACCACATCCTTGCGGCCCACCTTCCGGTTAAGTTGAACGCTGAAGATCCCCCGGGGGAATATGAGCTTTCGCAGTTCGTTTCCCGCCTGCTTGAAAAGCACCACATGACGGATCACCTTGATCCCCCCGGCGGTGGAAGCGGAGCAGCCGCCGATGAACATAAGGCCAAGGAGGATCGTCTTGGCTACGGCGGGCCAAACCTCGTAGTCGGCAATGGCGCTCCCGGTGGTGGAAAGAACGGAGGCGGCCTGGTAAGAGGCATAACGCAGAGCCGCGGGCACGGAACCATAAACCGGTACGATGCTTACGGTAATTACCGCGGTGGCCGCAAGAAAGATGATAAGGTAGGCCCTGCCTTCAGTATTATAGAGGATGTCCCGGAATTTTCCCCGCAGAAGCCGGTAGTAGAGATTGAAGTTGAGCCCCGCCAGAAGCATAAAAACCGTGGTAATGATGTCGATAAAGGGGGAATTGAAGTAGGCGATGCCGGCGTTTTTGGTGCTTACCCCCCCGGAGGCCATGGTGGTAAAGGCGTGGCAGAGGGCGTCGAACCAATTCATACCCCCCAGGAGGTAGAAAAGGACCAGGAGGATCGTAAGCGCCCCATAGACCAGCCAGAGGATCTTGGCGGTGGCGGTGATCTTGGGGGTTATTTTTTCCTTTTCCGGCCCCGGCGTTTCGGCCTTGACAAGCTGGAAGCCCCCGACTCCCAGGAGGGGCAAAAGGGCCACCGTAAGGACCACGATCCCCATGGCGCCGAACCAGTGGCTCATGCTGCGCCAGAAGAGCAGGGACCGGGGCAGGGCCTCTATATCGGCAATGGTGGTGCCCCCGGTGGTGGCAAAGGCGCAGGTACTCTCAAAGAGGGCGTCGGTAAAGCTCAGGCCCTGGGGGGAAAGGCAGTAGGGGACGGCCCCTATCACGCTGGCCAGAACCCAGGCAAGGAAGACCATGAGAAACCCATCCCTGGCCCGGGGCCGGAAGGGGTGCTTCCGCATGGAGCGCAGGGCCCCAACGGTCAATGGCAGGGCTGCGGCCAGGGCAAGCCCCGCGGGGATGGCAAAGGCCCGGATCATGGCATATTCCCCCAGGGCCAGGGCCATAACAAGGGAGGGCGCCATCATCAAGGCGGTAATACCCAAAAGGGGCCCCGCCGCCCGGGGAACTATGGGCTTCTTCATCCTATCACCTTCGCCAATAATCCCGGGAAAAGAAAAACAGGGCGGCCCATAATTCAAGCCGTCCGGCTATCATGATAAAGCAAAGCCCCCAGTTTATATAGGCGGGAAACCCGGAAAAAACAAAGCCCGGTCCCGTCTTGCCCAGCCCCAGGCCGATGTTCCCCAGGGCAAGCAGGGAGAGATTTATAGAAGAAAACAGATCCAGCCCCGATGTGCCGATCAGGAGGGCCGCGCCAAAAACCAGCGCCAGGTAGAGAAACACAAAGCCCGCCACCCCGTAGACCACATCTTTCCGTCCTACTTTTTTATGCAGGCGGATGCTGAATACCCCCTTGGGGTAGAGGAGCTTCCTGATTTCGTTTTTCATCTGCTTAAAAAGCACCACATGACGGATAACTTTGACGCCCCCCGCGGTGGAGCCGGAGCATCCTCCTATAAACATGAGGAAGAAGAGTATCCCCTGCGCCAGGGGCGGCCACAGGGTATGATCCGTGGCGGCAAACCCGGTGCTGCTTACAATCGATACGGCCTCGAAAGAGGCGTACCGCAGGGCCCTCTCCGGGGAACCGGTCTCCGGCAGGATGGCAAGGGCGATAATCCCTACGGAAACCAGGACAATCCCGCCATAGGCCTTGGTTTCGCTGTTGTAGAGCAGATCCTGGTACTTCCCCTGGAGCAGCCGGTAAAGGACGCTAAAGTTAAATCCCGCCAGGAACATAAAGACAATACAGACCCAGTCAATCCAGGGAGACTGATAGCCGGCGATACTGTTGTTCCGGGTGCTGAAGCCCCCGGAGGCTATGGTGGCAAAGGAATGGATCACCGCATCAAGCCAGTCCATGCCCCCTATCATCAGGAGCGGGATTAGGAGAAGGGTAAGGCCTATATACAGGAGCCAGAGGATCTTGGCCGTTTCGGTTATCTTAGGGGTGATCTTGTCCTTTTCGGGCCCCGTGCTTTCGGCCTGGAAAAAGGACGAGGTGTTAAGATGGTCGCCGGCTCCCAACAGGGGGAGGAGCGCCACGGTTAATATCACGATCCCCATACCTCCAAACCAGTGGGTCATGCCCCGCCACAGAAGCAGGGACCTGGGCAGCCCCTCCACATCGGCCATAACCGAGACCCCCGTGGTGGTGAACCCGGAAACGCTCTCAAATACCGCATCCGCAAAACGGGGAATATGGCCGGAAAGGTAATAGGGCAGCCCCCCCAGGATGCCCGTTAGGACCCAGGCCAGGAATACCAGCAAGAGGCCGTCGGTGCGGCTAAAAAGGACCCGCTGTTTCCGGGTTAGGAGGAGCCGGAAGAGGGCAAGGATCAGGGTCCCTCCCAGGGGGATCCCAAAGGCCGGGAACATCTCTTTTTCCCCATACGCAACGGCCAGCATAAGGGGGATAGTCATGGTCAGGGTGATGAGCCCCAGGAGAAAAATGAGAAGCCGGAGGATGAGTTTTCCCCTCATAGGGGCGTACCAAAGAACCGCCCAATTTCCATTTCGTTGCCATTTTTGGCAATCAGAATAATCCGGTCCCCGCCTTTAAAAACGTAATTTCCCCGGGGGATAAAGGAAACGCCCTCCCGGTTCACCAGCATGACCAGCCCCCCGGCGGAGAGCTTAAAGGAAGACAATACCGTATCCACCGCGGGCGCATCCTGGCCTATCTCTATTTCGATGATGTCCACGCTTCCGTCGCCGATCCGGTGGACCCCCTTTACGCCCCCTCCCATAAGATGGGACAGGATGGAATCTACCACCACCGACTTCATGGGAATCACCACATCCACCCCCAGCTGCCGGGCTATGGCCGCATAGCCCGATCCGGTTACCATGGCCGCGGTCCGGTAGACCCCCCGGGATTTAAGGTAAATGGCGGCTATCATGTTGAGTTCCTGATCCGCCGTGGTGGTTACCAGGAGGTCCAGATCGCCGATCCGTTCTTCCGTAACAAAGCTCTCGTCGGAAATATCCTCATTAAGGATAAGGGCCTCCGGGAAACGGGCGGCCAATTCTTTGCAGATGGTATAGTTCTCTTCGATGATGATGATCCTGCGGCTGCTTCGGGGGATTAGGGATTTAAAAAAAGAAGAGAGCAGGTTTTTTTTCTGAGGTTCCTCCTCCCGGTCCTGGCCCTGATCCAGCAGCCCTTCGGCGATAAGGGTTCCCACCCGTCCTCCGCCGACTATGCCTATTTTTCGCAGGGGCTTTTCTGACCGCCCCGCCAGTTGGAAGATATGATCCAGTTCTTTTTCTTTTGCCAGGATGTGGATCCGGTCTCCCCGGGCCAATGTGGTGGAGCCCGTGGGAAGCAGGCTTTCCCCCTTCCGTTCTACCAGGGTCACCAGGCTTTCTTCTTTTACCAGGGAATGGAAGTCCTTTAGGAGCAGCCCGTCCAGGGGGCTTTTTTCGGCGATGTCGGTGGAGCCAAGTTCATAGGGGGTATTGGGAAAGACCAGGATATCCCCCACCGCCCCATGCTCTATGGCGTTTAATACCGACCGGGAGGCCTCCACATCGGGGTGAACAAAATGGTCGATCCCCAGGAGCCGTTCCCCGGAACGGTTTAGCCGTACATAATCATCATTCCTTACCCTGGCTATCTTTACCAGTTTGGGATACCGGGACGCCGCAAGGCCGCAGATGATCATGTTTACCTCGTCGGATTCGGTAACGCAGACCAGGGCATCCGCCTTGGAGATCCCCGCTTCTTCCAGGGAATGGAGGCTGTTTCCCTCGTCATGGAGGACCATGCAGTCCAGCCGGTTTGACGCATGCCGGGCCCGTTCCTCGTTGGACTCGATTAGGGACACATCGTGCTTTTCCTGGATAAGGTGCTTGGCCAGTTGGGTCCCTACCAGCCCCGCTCCGACTATAACAATACGCATCGTTCTATCAGTATACTATACCGGCTCCTAGAAGTTCTAGGAAGCCCGGATAGGTGATGGCCGCGCTTTCGGCATCCGTTATCTCCAGGGGCCCCGCAGACCCCAGGGCCGCCGCTGCCAGGGCCATGACGATCCGGTGATCCCCATGCCCCTCTACCCGCCGGGGGCCCGGTCCCGCCGGGCTCCGGGTATCTCCCATTCCATGGATACATAATCCGTCGGGGCGCTCCGTACAGGGGACGCCCAGTTTCCCCAGTTCCGCGGCCATCACGGCAATACGGTCGGTTTCCTTGATGCGGGCATGGGCCACGTTCACCAGGCTCGTATCCCCCCGGGCATAGGCCGCGCATACCGCCATAACGGGCAGCAGATCCGGGGTGGCGTTCAGGTCAAATTCCCCGCCCCGCAAGGGCCCGGTCCGGGAGACCGAAAGCCGCCATTCCGGGGGCCCGGCCTGCCCGCCGGTTTCCGGCCCCCCGGCCTCACGGTCCGCCCCTTCCCTGGTCCAGGCAATATCACAGCCCATGCGGGAAAGCATGTCGAAAAGGGCCTTATCCCCCTGGGGGTCCTCCGGCGAAAGGCCCCGGAGATACACCGGCCCCCCGGTAATGGCCGCGGCCGCGGCGGGGAATGCGGCGGAGGAAAAGTCCCCCGGCACGGGGCCCTTGAGGGGCCTGTAGCTCCCCCCGCCGGGGATACGGAAAAAGGAAAAATCCGCGGCCCCCTCAAAGGGGATCCCCTGGGCCTTGAGGTAGGACAGGGTGAGTTCAATATAGGGCCTTTCGTTGAGCAGGGGAACCTCGATTTCGGTAAGGGCCCCCGCCGGGGCCAGGGGCGCAGCCAGGAGCAGGGCCGAAAGGTACTGGCTCGTGGGGCAGGGAAGGCTTACCCGCCCCCCCCGCCAGGGGCCCGCCACGGTGATGGGGACGCAGCCCCCGGCCCCGGCGCTGACCCTAATCCCCAGGCCGGCCAGGGCTTCCAGAAGGGGCCCGGCGCTGCGGCGGGCTATCTGTTCGTCCCCGGTAAAACGTACCGGCCTGTCCCAGAGGGCCCCGGCTGCCAGGGCAAGAAACAGGGTGGTGCCGGAATTTCCCACATCGAGCAGAAGCGGCGCGGGGGAAGGGGGAAGCGGGGAACGGGGGGCGGAGAGCCCCCGGACTGTCCAGCGGCTAAGTTTTTGGCCCCCCTCGTCCGGGGGGTTGGGGCAGGCCGGATCGGCGGACCGGCCTTCGGCGATCTCCGCGCCCAGGGTCCGGCATACCGAGACGCAGGAACGGGCATCCAGGGAATCCAGGGGGTAGTCGATGACCGAAACCCCCTCTCCCAAGGCCGCCATAAGGAGCCGCCTGATGGTGTGGGATTTGGAAGCCGGAACACGGACCGCGCCGGTAAACCGGCGGGGGCTAACAATGGCGCGCATGGTTCAGGATACCGCAGGGGCGTCTAAACATCAAGAAAGGCGTTTTGTAACAGGGCAAAAAAAGGCCCTCCTACCTATAAAAAGGAAGCGGAGGGCCGCATAATCCGGCCATTCACCCGGATTATACAGGGTCGAATAAACGCCCTACAGTAGATGTTGGCTACAGATTTATAATAGCATGCTTTAGGGGAAAAGCAAGAGAATTTTTTGCTTTTTTTGCCTTTTTGCGACGGGGTAATCCCATGATGACCGACGCCGTTTTCAAAAAAAGCCGGTGCCCCTCATTCCCCTGCTTTGCTTTTTTCCCATTTTAGGATATGATAATGAATATATGAGCTGGTTCCAAAATCGGTTATTTTGTCACCAGCTCTTGCGGTTTCTC
>JAISOR010000044.1 GCA_031275535.1 Treponema sp.
GGGGACGAAACATGGATAGTAACGGGGGTGATACACGACGGCGATGATGAAACCCGCCGGATTTACGTTCCTTCCCCCGCGCGGGGCGGCAAAGCCGTTTCCCTCCTGGCCCGGAGGGATGCCGCCGGGGGAACCGGGGTTTCATATATCAGGGACAGTCTTAAATCCCTGGGAGTGTATGACGGCGGCTTCGTGTTTTTCGACCTTGGTGCGGAGATACGCTTCCTGTGGGAACGGGCCGCCGCGGCGTTCATGCTTTTGTCCTGCCTGCTTCCGGCCTTCCTCTTCCCCCTGGCGCTGGGGAATTGCAGGACCGCTTTTTCCCGGCTGCGGCGGGAACTTAAAAAACACTATCTTGCGGAACTGTTTTCTTCCGGCGGCCTTACCCTGTTCAAATTCCTCGTTTCCCTCCTGGCCCTGCCTGCCTGCGCCGGCGCAATCCTCTTCCTGCTCCTGCGTATCCTTTCGGTCTGCCTCCCCTGGCAGGATCTGCCATCCCTGGACGCTCTTGACCCGCGCGCCCTTTACGCCGGGATCGCCCTGCTTCAGGATTGCGGAACGGCATCGGGGATTCTGTTTTGGGTTTTCCTGGCTTCCTTTGCCGCCGTGCAAGGTTTATTGTTGAAGAAAGAGCATTTCCCAAAACCCGGTTGGTTTTAGGAAATGCTCTTGAAAAAGCGGTCTAAGGCCCGCTTTTTCCCCCTAAATCTAAGGTTGCTTTCCCAAAACTGAAATTTTGGGAAAGCCCCCGATTAGATATTTTTTCTAAATTCCGCCGGCCCTGCCGGGTTGACAGGATCCTTCTCCTCCCCTATATCTATAAATATGAATGAACATCGTATACCCCTCCGTTCAGAGGTAGACCGGCAGGATACCTGGGACCTTTCCAAGCTCTACCCCAATGATGATGACTGGCAAAAGGGCCTTAAAGAATATGAAAAAACCGCCGAAAGGATCCCCTCCTTCCGGGGAACCCTGGGCAAGTCGGCGGAGAGCCTGGCGGATTACCTGGATTTTGCCCGGGACTCCGACATCCTGGAGGAACGCCTGGGGGTCTACGCGGAACTCCGGCAGACCGAAGACGAGGGGGACGGCGCCGCCCGGACTATGACGGGCCGGTTCATGATGGCCGCCGCCCGGGCCCAGGCGGCGGGGGCTTGGGCGGTTCCGGAGATCCAGGCCGTCCCCGATGAAACCATGGAGGCCTTCCTGGCCCATCCCCGGATGGCGGAGTACCGGATATGTATCAGGAAGCTCCTCCGCTACAAGCCCCACGTGTTGAGCGACCGGGAAGAACGGCTCCTGGCTATCCATGCCGAAGGGGAACAAATCGCCGCCGATACCTTCTCGGTTCTCACCAATGTGGATATGGACTTCGGTTCCATCGATACCCCCGGGGGGAAGCGGCCCCTCTCCCTTTCCACCTGGTCCGTGTTTATGGAGAATCCCAACCGGGCTCTCCGCCGGGAAGCCTACGGGGCCTTTTACCGCTGTTTCGACGCCCACAAGACCACCCTGGGGACCCTCTACGCGGGGCAGGTCAAACAGGACGTGATCCGCGCCCGGATCCGGGGCTATCCCTCCGCCCGGGCCGCGGCGCTTTTCCCCGACAAGGTCCCGGAAGCGGTCTACGATAACCTGATACAGACGGTGGGCCGCAACCTTGCCCCCCTGCACCGCTACTATGCCCTGCGGAAGCGGGCCCTCAAGCTGGACACCCTGCGGCACTACGACGTATACGCCCCCATCACCCCTGCCCCGGTACGGCGGACCCCCTGGAAAGAGGCGGTGGAATTGGTCGGCGCCGCCCTGGCCCCCCTGGGGGAGGAGTATACGGGAACCCTCAGGACCGGGCTCCTGGGCCGCTGGGCGGACCGCTATGAAAACAAGGGGAAGCGTTCCGGGGCCTTCTCCTCGGGGAGCTATACCGCGGATCCCTATATCCTGATGAACTACAAGGAGGACAGCATCCGGGACGTATTCACCCTGGCCCACGAGGGGGGACACTCCATGCATTCCTGGTATTCCGCCCGATCCAACCCCTTTATGCATTACCGGTACACGATCTTTGAGGCCGAGGTAGCCAGTACCTTCAACGAGGAACTCCTCTTCCGCTACCTCAAGGGTCACGGGGAGGGGGAGGAATTCAGGGCATCCATCATCAACCACCGGGCGGATGACATCCTCGCCACCCTTTACCGCCAGACCATGTTCGCCGAATTCGAGGCCCGCACCCACGAGTTGGAAGAGGGCGGCGTCCCCCTGACCACGGAACTCCTCCGGAGGGAATACCGGAAGCTCCAGGAAAAATATTTCGGTCCCGAAATGATTTTGGAGGAAGAAAGCGACCTGGAGGGCCTGCGGATCCCCCACTTCTACGGGGCCTTTTATGTATACAAGTACGCGACGGGGATCTCCGCGGCCCTGGCCCTGGCCGAGCGGGTCCTCTCCGGGGGAGAGGCGGAACGGGAGGACTACTTCACCTTCCTCAGGTCCGGGGGGTCCCGCTTCCCCATGGAGTCCCTCAAGGCGGCCGGGGTGGATATGTCATCCCCCGCCCCGGTGGAGGCGGCTTGCGGGGTCTTCCGCCGGCTGGTGGAAGAACTGGAGGGGCTTATCGCTTAGGGCCGGGTTTTCCGCCGGGAGGGTTTAATGTCCGGAGCCGGACCACCCTGCCTCCCCCGAGCTCACCGTAGGCTCGGTAACGCTCGCCATCGTCGGAGAAGGGGGATGCCTTTTCCCCGGGAAAGGGGGGATACCGGCTTTGGGTCCACCGCAGGCCGGGGTCTTTCAGGCTAAGCTCCGGCCGGGAAGGATCAAAATAAACAAAGGACTCGTGGACCCCCCGATCCTCGGGAGGAGCCTCGTCGGTACTCTGGAGATACCGGATAAGTCCCCGGGAAAAATCAATGGACTGGATGATCGCCGAATGGGCCATGTCTCCATCGGCGCCCCGGAAGAGGAGGATGTCCCCGGGACGTAAGGCGCTGATTTTATCGGGCACGCTGATTATCTGGGAATCGGAGGAATCGTAAAACCAGGTTCCCGCATAATAGGAGGGGTCTCTGCCCCGGGGGACCCCCAGGGCCCGGCTGAGGAAACGGCCCAGATCCAGACCCTGCCGGCGGGCAACGGAAGAAAGCACATACCATACAAAACCGGAACAATCTATTCCCGTCCAGCCCACACAGTAAAGATAATTGTAGACATCCGCCGTTGTTATTCCCCGGCCCGAAACCAGCACGTAGGGTTTGTGGGGCAGCCCATGGTAGGCTCCGGTCTTTATCCGGGCTATGTCGAAGAGGTCCAAAGAAACGGTCCAGCTTCGCTGGGATATGTCAAAGATGATAACCTTTTCCCGGCCGTCCCCCAGGACCCGGGTATATTGTTTAAAGTCTTCGCTGTCCAGGACTTGATCAACAGTCTCCCAGAGGGAAGCGGGGTTCCCCTTGCCCCCCCCAAGGAATTCCCAGTCCTGGTCGGAGAGTTTATCCCGTTCGTGGTTTTCCGCAAAGGGCATCCTGAGGTTCATGATCCTGCCGCCGATAATATAGGTTTTAAAACACTGCCGGTAGGCTTCCTCGATAATCCCTTCAAGCCCATCTCCCCAGATACGGCGGGGGTCGGCAAAGGCCTCAAGGCGATCCGCGCCGCAGACCAATACCCCAGGCTTTCCAACCAGAAAACAGAGGAGAAAAAAAATACACCGCCTATACCGCATACCTGCTTAGAAGATAACACCGGGGACACGTCCTTGCAAGTTTTTTGGGGCAACCCGGGACAAAAGCAGTGGTTTTTGTTGCCGGGAAAACCCGGAGGGGCCATGTCCCCTTTGATTGGAAGGCAGGGGTCCATACCCCCGGCGCTTGTTCTAACTTGACCCGCAATTCAGGGGGCTTTCCTTTTCAGGATGGATCTTTCCCGCTGAACGCTTTTTGTTTGGGACGGAAACGGCGGCTGGCTCGGGGTCCGGGGCGGATTCCGGGGTTTAGCCGGGTGCGGGGGCCAAATAGAGGGGGGAATTGGGAGAAAAAGCGGGGTTTGCCGCTGATTTCCCACCGTGGGGGCTGACCCCATGGTTCCAAATTCCAAGGTCCCAGGCCACTCTCGGCTCCCCCGCCGGCACTTCCTCCCCCAACTCAGGCTCCCCATCCAGAATCCGCGACCAATACCGGTCCCCCCAGATATGGCCGATCCGCCCCGCCAGCCGGTTGTACCGCTGGGCAAAGGTCTGTTTCAGCCACTGCATGATCGCCGGAAGCCCCAGCCCGTCCGCCGGCTTAATGTAAAACGTGAGCCAGTCATCCTCCAGGCGCAGCCCCAAAACAGCGAAATCGAACCGGCTCTTGGTTTCACGGAAGACCCGGGCGAAAAGCGCCAGGGCCTTAAACCGGCGGAAGAGCGGTTCCCGGTTGTTGACGCGGGTACGGATCTCGTACCACACCCCTTGTTTCAGCTTGCGTAATGATCTCATACAAGGTATATGGGC
>JAISOR010000087.1 GCA_031275535.1 Treponema sp.
GCCCCCTCTGCGATCTGGTTCCTTTTTCCGGGACGGGAAAGCCTTACCCTGGCCCCCCCCGCGGCCAATGGTCCCGCCGGGGCCGCGGCCTGCGGAAGGCAGCCCTCCTCCCTCCCGGAGGCCGCCGCTTCGCCCGGGTCCGGGCCCGGAGGAGACGGCCCCCGGGCCCTCCAGACCGGACTTTTCAGCAGGGAAGAGAACGCCAAGGCCATGGCGGCCCGCCTAAGCGCCGCGGGGTTCAGCCCCGCCATCGTTCCCCGGAAGGTCAACGACGCCGATTATTGGGCCGTAACCGTCCCCCCGGAGGCGGACTCCAATCGGACCATTCTGCGCTTAAAGGAGGCGGGGTTTGAATCCTTCCCGGTGTTTTAACTCTCACCCTTCACCCTTTCTTCCATCTCCCTAAAACACTCCACCAAAAAGGGGTCCAGAAAAAGCAGCCCCTCCCTGGTAAGGGCGGTTTTATCCCGCCGGACCAGGCCCCGCTCCCGCCACCGCCGGAGGGTTCCGGGGATGGTCTCCGTTAAATCGCGGCGAAACCTCTTTCGGAACAGGCCCTCATCGGGGCCTTCGACATAGCGGAAGCCCATGAGCAGGGTCTCCTTCATCAGGGTCAGGGGGTCCAGATACTCTTTCCGCAAAGGGGGCGGCGAGGGGCCGGATTCTCCCAGGTAGGAGTCCACATCCGCGGGCAGGGTATGGCGCAGGCCGGTTCCGGCTGGGTCATCGATCAGGGTCCCCGATGCGGCGGGACCGGCGCCGAGCCAGTTCTCCATGACCCAGTAACGGATATTGTGCAGGGAGGCCTTTCCGGGAAGGGAAAAATTGGATACCTCATACTGGGCGTATCCTCCCCGCTCCAGGGTGTCCCGCCCGGCAAGCCAGAGCGCGTCCGCCGCATCGCCGGAGGGGAGGGAAACGCGCCCCCCGCGGACCGCCTGTTCCAGGGGCGTCCCCGGCTCCAGGGTCAGGGCATAGAGGGAGACATGGCCGGGATGATAGTCCAGGGCCCGCTCAATATCCCGCAGTAAAACCCCCTCATCCTGGAAGGGGAGGCCGGATATAAGGTCTACGGAAAAATCTTCACCGAAGATAGCCCCAATCATCCGCAGCTTCTCCGGGATCAGGGCCCCCTCCCCTGCCCTGCCCACCGCCCGGCGGGAAGGGCCGTGGAAGCTCTGGACCCCCACGCTCAGGCGGCTGACCCCGCGGGTCCGGCACAGCTCCAGGAGGGCCTCCTCCGCGGATTCGGGATTTACCTCCAGGGTAAACTCCTCCGGGGGATTCGGCAAAAGGGAGGCCAGGGCTGCAAGGAGCCGGCCCAGCCTGGGGGCCCCCAGGAAAGAGGGGGTGCCGCCCCCGATATATACCGTGGGGATCCGGGTAATGATAAAGGCCCCTATCTGCCGCCGGATGTCTTCAATGAGGATGTCGATGAACCGGTCCATCCGTATATCCCCCCGCTCAACCGGGATAGAATAAAAATCACAGTAATCGCAGGAGCCTACACAAAAGGGAATATGGATGTAGAGGGAGGCGGTCATCCCCGGCTAGGGGCGGCCCAAGTGAGTAAGGGGCCAATACCTAAAGAGGGCCTTCCCGGCGATAAGATCCACCGGAACGGGACCCCAGGTGCGGGAGTCGTTGGTATTGCTCCGGTCATCGGAAAGGACAAAACAGTCGTTCTCCCCCAGCACCAGGGTCTCCATGTTTCCCGAAAAGGGGATCGATTCATCCCAAAGCGCGGGAACCTGGGGTATGGTCACATCGTAGGGCCGTTCGGACAATTCAAACTCCGTCAAACCATAGGCTTCTCCGGCGGGCTTAATCCTTAGGACAAAATTGGTCATGGAGATCTCGTCCCCCGGCAGTCCCAGCACCCGTTTAATATAAAAATGCTCCTCCCGATCAAAGAGGCTAAGCCGTTGGAGGGTGAAAAAACGGATCAGCATATCCAGGATGGGGCTGAATCCCCGCCGGTCCTCCCGGAGCGCCATATCCACCAAAACCACATTCCCCCGGTGGAAGGGAAGTTCCCGATTTAGCGGCGCCGTATCGGACAACAAGCCATGGAATTTATAAGAAGAAAATATAAACCGGTCCCCCGCATGAAGACCGGGCTGCATGGTTTCGTTTTCTAAAACCCGCATGGAAAAGAAAAAGACGGTGACCAGGGTATATAACACAAAAAAGGATGCAAGCCATATCAGGATCCAGCGGACATGATGGCGCTGGTTTTTTTGGGCGGCATACGAATATTTAAGCCATTTATTAAACATGATCCTCTTCCTTTAGTACCGGCAGGGAACCATTACCGTATGGGCCCTATGCGCCCCAGGGGCCAATATATCAAAGAACCCTTTCCAAGCACCTTCGACTCCTTAACGGGACCAAAATAACGTCCGTCCCGGGAATTATCCCGGTTGTCCCCCAGGGGCAGGATCCGGCCCTCCGGCACATACCAGCCCTGGGCGTGTCTTGCCAGCAGGATCCGGTAGCGGTTTTCATGGGGATTAGCGGCCCGCAGCAGCTCCAGGCGGGCCCTTTCATGGGCAAGATAGTCGGGATAGCGCAGGCTGTTCACCGGGGCCGCGGCCGCGGCCAGGGCCTCCGGGGGATTAAGGGCCAGGTCCATATAGGCCGCCGCCTTCCCCGCGGCCTCCAGGACCGGATAATCCGCCGGTGCCGTCAGGCGGCTTACGTGGTGGTCCATCTGCCGGGACGCGAGGAAGTCCCGCTCCGGTATCCACCGGTCCTCCCCGGCAAAGAGGATCCGGAGTTCCCCCTTGTCGCTGATAAAGCGATCCCCCCCCATGCCGACCGCCCGTTTTATGAGGAAGTGGACCTTGGGGTCCCCCGCATCATCCCGGTCAATGTCCACCATAGAAAGGGTAAGCATATAGATGATCCGCTGGACAATATCAAAGACCGGTCCCCGGGAAATATAAGAAGGATTCTCAAAGATGATAATATCGTTCCGTTTGGGCTTAACCGGGCTGGGCAGTTTTCCCACCCCCGGCAGCAGTTCGGGGCCATAAACTATCTTATTAACAAAAATCCGGTCCTTGATCATAAGGGTATCGATCATGGACCCCGAAGGTATCTGATAAGCCTGAAAAAGGTACTGGTTGATGAGGAGTACCACCCCGGCGGCCCAGAGAAAGGCCTCGATCCAGTCCAGGATGGGATTCTTGGCCCGCTGTTTTTCCTTCCTGATCCGCCGGGTCCACCGCCGGTGGGTAAGGTAGTCTTCGGTCACCCTAACCAGGGGATCAAGAAAATTAATTTCTATCGCCATATATAAAAACCCTACCATGAAGCCCCGTCGTTGACAAGGTACAATGGAGGGGCCTATAATTTTGCCATGTTCGGAAAAAACATCCCGGACCCGGTCCTCCCGGAGGATCGGGTCCATTTAAAACCCCTCCTGGGCATACGCCCCGGGATATATCTGGCCTGTTTTTATGGCCTGGTCCTTTTTTTGGCGCTCTTCTTTATTTTGGTTTACCCCGGTATTTCCAAGCCCGGAAGCCTCGGGGTTTTCCGCTCCGAGCCCTCCGGCGCGGCGGTCCGGATAGACGGGGTAAGCATGGGGACCACCCCCTGCGAAATTTTTATCCCCCGGGGGAAACGGGTGATAGAGATGGTCCTGCCGGGCTTCGAGGGCCGCCGGACGGAACGGGACATACCGGGCAGGGTCTTCGGGTCCCTGCTGGTTCCCCGCCGGGAATACATCACCGAAGAGCTTAGGGAGCGGGCCCCGGCGGCGGCCCTGGCCCTGGGCGCCGCGGATTACGCCGCATGGTCCTTTACTGGGGAGCCCACCCAAATCTACCAGATACCCCAGAGCCTTTCCGAGGGGGCCTACCGCTCAGGGCCCGGCGCGGCGGACCCGGCGGTCCGCCTGAAAATGGCGGACCTGCTTAAGGGAGCGGTCCGGTTCGCCTCCACCAGGGCGGCCCTGCGGGACCTCCTGCGGGCGCGGCTCCTTATCGATAACGGGGGCCTTTCCCCGTCCCCCCTGACCCTGCTCAGTTCCGCCCAGGATATCCTGGCCTACCTTGGGGAGGTCCCCGGAGCCGCGGCCTGGCTGGCGGATGTCCTGCCCCCGGAAGCCGCTTCCCTGGTAAGGGCCTCCTCCTGGTATACCCAAACCATCGAAACCGCCCCGGTTCCCGGGGCCGTACCCGGTTCCGCGCCGGGAGCCGGCCTATCCCTGGGGTCCCTCTTTTTCAGGGACATTCCCGGGGGAACCCTGATCCGGAGCGCCCCCTTCCCCCAGGTCCTGTCCGTGGGGAATTTCCTGATCGCCGAAACCGAAGCCGGCCCCGCGGCGTGGGAACTGTTCCTGGCGGCCAATCCCGGCTGGGGGGCGGAAAACACCCCGACCCTGCGGGAGGAAGGGCTGGTTACCGACGAGTACCTGGCCGCCCCCCTGCATCCGCCCTATCCGAATCCGGGGGTATCCGGTATTTCCTGGTATGCGGCAAAGGCCTACTGCGTCTGGCTGACCGGCCTGCTTCCGGGGGAGCTGGCTTCCTGGGAGGTGCGGCTTCCTACGGAGGCGGAATGGGAATACGCCGCCAAGCTGGGTTCCGCGGCGGCGGGCGGCCGTTCCGCGGGGCTTCCGGGCCCGGAAAACATGTCCGGGGGCCTCTGGGAGTGGTGCGGGGAGCCCTTTGCGCCCCTAAGCTTCTTCCCCGCCGGCGATGAGGCCCTGGAGACCATTTCCTCCCCCGAGCGGCCCGTCCGGGGCGGCTCCTGGATCAATATACCGGGATCCGTGGGCCTTGAAACCAGAGCATCCCTCCCGCCCTCCTCCTGTTCACCCTTTGTCTCCTTCCGGCCGGTCATAGCTCCCAGGGCGCTCCATGGCTGAGGGAACAAAGATCATCGCCGTGAACCGCAAGGCCCGGCATGATTATACCGTGGACGACCATTACGAATGCGGCCTTGAACTGCGGGGGACGGAGGTAAAATCCGTCAGGGATGGGAAGATCTCCTTTCCCGACGCATGGGCGGAGCTAATCCGGGGAGAAGTGTGGCTCCGGTCCTTCCGCATTGCGGAAAATCCCTTCTCCTCGATCTTTAACCACGATCCGGACCGGAAGAAAAAGCTCCTCCTCCACAGGGACGAAATCAAACGCATAGGCCGGAAGGTGGAAGAAAAGGGCTATACCCTTATCCCCCTGTCTTTTTATTTTAAAAACGGCAGGGTTAAGGTGGACCTGGGACTCTGCAAGGGGAAGAAAAGCTACGACAAACGGGCGGATATCCGGGAACGGGACATAAAACGGGAAGTATCCCGGGAATTCCGTGAAAAATTGCACTGATGAGGCTTCCCAAAACTGAAGTTTTGGGAAAGCCTCTGATGTATGGTTTTTTAAAAAATCGTCATAATTCTTGTATAAAAGAACAAACCATGCTATATTAACTATATGAAAAGAAGGCTATTGTTCCTTGCAGTGGTTCTGTGGCCCCTTTTTATAGGGGCAGAGGAAAATAAGCCCCTTATCGGACTGGTGCCTTTTACTATTGAGGGAATTGGCGTCGAGGAAGCGCAGATCATCGAGTCGTTGATACATTCCTATATCACCGGCTTGGGAGAGGTGATCCGATCCTTTGACGCCTCCCTCATGATGCTCCCCGCTTCAAAAGCCGATGCGGCTTATACCACAACAGCCGGTATGGCGCGGTTCCCGGATTATACCCTTTCGGGGAGTATCAATCTGGAAGGGGACCGCCATATTCTAATGCTTGAAATACGCCAAACCCGCACGGGGGAAAAGGTCAATTATACGTCGGTCCACAAAACCACCAGCGAACTGGTCCTTAAGGCCAAGTCCCTGGTAGAGGCGGCTTTTTCCGCCGGAAGCGAACCGGTCCTTTCCCGGGAGGCGAGTCCGGAGTTACTCACCGAACGCGGTATTCTTGGTACCTGGAGGGGAGACGCGGGGCTGGAATTGGTCCGCCTGCAGCGGGGCGGCGCCGGAACCGCGATCCTCTCTTCCGGCGTCCAGATGGCCCTGGAGTATAGCATCGAAAACAACACCCTTAGGGTAATCCAAAGCTCCCCCAATACCGAGCGGTTTTATCATCCCCTTCCCTATGGGGTGGCAAAACAGCTCGTCCCCCAGGCGGAACCCATGAAATGGGAATTTTCCCTTTACGCGGGGGGAACCGCCCTGCGGGGGATCAAGACCGCCACCGCGGTACGGTATGAGCGGGATACTATTATAGAATTATTGCCCGCCTCCAGCCGGGAGGCGGAATGGGTTAAAGTTTCCCGTTAGCGGAACGCCGGGACTTGAGGAAATCGGAGATCCCCAGACAGACGGATACCGCCAGGCCGATGGAAAGGGAAAAGATGCGGATCGCCCTATCGGGGATGGAGTCGGGCGTCCGGGGCCGGATAATCTGCCCCGCCAGGATCCGCTGTTTTTTTGCCCCCGCAAGCCCCACGATACGGATAAAACGCTCTTCCTCCGAACCGTAGCCAAGTTCCCTGGCATAGACGCTGAGGGTATCCGAATCGTACCGCAGGGCGTCCATGAGGCCCTCCAGATCCTTATTGATCCCCTGCAGGGCTTCCATATTCGCCTGCTGTTTATCCCGTTCCGTACTTAGCTGCGTATAGGCGGAAAAACCCATAGTCCCGGAGAACAGCGAAAACAGGGAATAGACCACCGCCGCCGCCCAGGGGGCTATGATGTATTTTAAAGCCCTCATATTATATAGATTTACGGATGGTTTCCGACTATTCTTGAGAAATCTCCATTGACAACAGGAAAAACCCTGGGCTAACATCAAGATAGTTGGATAGAAAATGGGGTTTTTCTTTAAAAACCTACACATAACGAATATTATTGCCGATAATGAAAATATACGTGTAAATTTAGTGGGAGTGGGTCATGGCAACAGAAAAAAAACCTTCAATATATGATGATCGTGGCACAATTGGATCCTCTGATGAACTTGATGAATATGGGGTATGGGTAAAGAGCGAACCCCAGGATCTTTCTTCCATGCAGCCCAATAATCAAGAATTTATCGAACCGTCCATCCCGGACATAGAAGAACTGCCGGACTTTGATACCGGGTTTGAAACGGGCACAAACGATAGCGCCGCCGGAGATTCCCGGAATGATTCCTTTGAATTTATTGATGAAGAGTTGAGCATCCCAGATATGGCCGTTTCTGACGACTCCCCGGATACTACGGAGGATACCGTATTTGATGAGGTATCCTTAGACGACATAATGGCCTCCGACAATACGGAACAGGCCGGCCTTTCCTTGGATTCCCAGGATGAACAGGATGGAACCAGGGATCTTGATGGGGAAGCAGATTTTACCGAAGTATCAATAGATGATATATCGCAGCCGGAGGGGAGCCCCGGGCCCGAAGCTCCGGCGGAGGAATTTTCCGATATTTCCATGGAGGACTTTACCGCTGTTTCGGTGGACGATTTTATAGATTCAGACCCCGGAGCTTCCCCGGAGTTGGATATGGAGCCGGAACCGGAAAGGGAAGCGCCCGAACAGGAAGCCCCCCCGGCATCCGGGGGCTACGGCGAAATCCACTCCATGATTACCTCCGCCTCGGATGATGAAATTTTCATGTCCGATTTTGATGATGTGGAGGCCCTAAGCCAGGACATCCGAAGTTCCCAAAGGACGCCAAAGTCCGAAAACCCGGATCTTTCCACCCAGCTTTTGATGAAAATCGCCGAGGAACTATCTTCAATAAAAGGGGAACTGTCCAGCCTCAAGAGTGAACTTTCGGTGATCCGCGGCGAAGAATCCGCCGAGGCGGCCCCGGCGGAACAAGGCGGCGGGCGGGGCTTCTTTGACGAAGAGGATGACGAAAAGATAGCCCTTACCGGGGATGAGCTTGATAATATCCTTAACACCGCCGATTTTACCGAAGAAGCCGGGGCGGATGCCGGTGAAAGCCTTACCGACGATTTTAGTTCCCTGGGGGGAGACGAAGACTTTTCTTCCGAACCATTCCCGGAATTAGAGGATAGCTCTCCGGATCTATCCGGGGGCCTGCCGGAAGAACCGCCGGCTATACTTTCGGATCAACCGGATATCATAGGCAGCGAAGCCCCGGAGGAAGAGGAAAAAATAGAGCCGGATATACCCCTGGAAACGGATCAGGAGGAGAGCTTCCAGCCGGAGGATATTGCAGCCGGGGAAAGCCAGGAGCCCGCGGCATTTGAGGACAGTATCGTTCTGGACGAACCCGAATTGGATGAGCTTAAGGGGGAACATTCTATCATAGGGGATTCCTTCGATTCCCAGGAATTTGATGTTTCCTTTGAACCAAGCCTTGAAGAAGAAACCGACGAATTGGCCTCCTCCGATGCGGTTGCTGAAGAGGATACCGGCCCCCAGGAATCAGACTTTGAAGAGATCAGTATGGATGAGCTCACCCTGGACAAGGATGTTATCTCCCTGGATTTTGCGGAAGACGATCTTTCCGAGGTCAGCGAAGAAATTGGCCCCGATGAGGAGCTGAAAGAAAAGGATGCCGAAGAATTACAGGTCCTGCGGACGGAAGGGGCAAAACCCATGACCGAGGCGCCGGAGGATACGAGTTATCTGGAAGAGGATCCCCTGGCGGCGGATCACATTGACCTGTCCGGCGCGGTTATTGACGAA
>JAISOR010000120.1 GCA_031275535.1 Treponema sp.
CTTTGCAAAAACTCCCCGATACGGCCATCTTCAAAGAGTGGCAGACCCAGCTCGAAGCCCAGGGGATTACCTTTGTGGCGGACATGTATAACGGCTTCCGCAGTTTCTATACCCTGACCCCGGTTAACAATGTCGCCGGCCTCAGGGGGCTGCGGATCCGCGGCTTCGGTAACAACATCGGCAACGCCCTGGCCAAGTATCTGGGCTTTGCGAACATCGGTATCCCCTGGGGCGAGGTGCTTCCGGGGCTCCAGCAGAAAACGCTGGACGGCTGCGAGGTCCAGGTTGCCACCGCCTACGGTTCGGCCATCTATGAGGTTGCCAAGTACCTGGCCCTTACCAAACACTACATGCTCCAGTCCTCTTTTGTCTGTTCCACCGCCCTGCTCAATAATATGCCCGAGGCGGACCGGAAGGTTTTCCTGGATACCATCCGGGAGACGGCCCAGAAATACAGCCAGATTATCGCATCCGAAGAAGATGGCTTCTATCAGCAGATGAGAGACAAGGGCGTCACCATCACCGAAGTGAACCTTACGGAATTCCAGAACGCCATTGCCCCGCTCTATACCAATAACGATCTGGGTTTTTCCGGCGGTCTTAAAGACCGGCTGTTCAGGGAACTGGGACTGTAAAGGGATAGGATTCATTTCTTGCGAGGAGGTTTTATGCGGAAGCTGTATCACGCCCTTTGCAGGGCCGAGGTATTAGTCTGCGGGATCGGATTTGTATTTCTCGTGGCCTTTGTTTTTCTGTCCGCCATCCTGCGTTTTTTCCGGATTTCTATGTCCTGGAATATCGATCTTGCCATGTTCCTCCTCGCATGGACGGCCTTTCTGGGGGCGGATATTGCATGGCGGAGCGGTCAGCTTGTGGGTGTTGACCTCGTGACCCGCCGTCTGCCCCCAAAAATTCAAAAAATCATCGCAATCCTGCTCTATGTAGTTATCTTTTGCGCCCTGGTTCTTATCATTGTTTTTGGCAGCAGGCTGGCGCTGACCGAACGTATTCGGAAATATCAGTCCATACCGATTCCCTATTCGCTGGTTACCATGAGTATTGTGGTTACCGCCCTGTCCATGGCCCTGTCCACCATCCTCAAGATACGGCGTTGTATTCTGAATTTCTCTACAAACTCAAGCGGGAAAGAAACAGCGGGAGGTGCGGAATGACCCTGTTGCTCATCTGTTTTCTTCTCTTTTTAGTCCTGGGTATGCCCATTGCCTTTGTGATCGGCCTTGCGGGGTTTTCGTATTTTGCTTCCGTGCCATATCTCAACTTCGAAACCGCTACGCAGATGATTGTTTCCCAAAGCCAGTCCTTTGCCTTTCTTGCGGTGCCCTTCTTTATCTTCGCGGGGAATTTGATGAACGTGTCGGGCATTACCAGCCGTCTTTTGGGGCTTGCCCGGCTCCTGACCCGCCGGATGTACGGCGGCACCGCCCAGATCAGTGTGGTGATGAGTACCCTTATGGGAGGGGTTTCGGGCTCGGCCACCGCCGACGCCGCCATGGAAACCCGGATCCTGGGCCCCGAAATGATGCGGATCGGGTACAGCAAGGGTTATATCTGTGCGGTGAACTGCGTTACGGCCCTTATCACCGCCACCATTCCCCCCAGCCTGGGGCTTATCATCTTCGGCTTCGTGGGGGAGGTCTCCATAGGCCGGCTCTTTGCCGCGGGGCTTATCCCCGGTGTCCTGATGATGGCCTTTTTGATGACCACCACCACGATTACCTCCCGTATCAAAAGGTACGATCCGCCCAGGCCCGATGCCCCCAGACTTACCCCGGGGGAACTCCTGGGGAACCTCAAGGAGTCCGTTTGGGCCCTGCTCTTCCCGGTGATCCTCATCGTGGGAATCCGCTTTGGATTGTTTACCCCCTCGGAATCCGGGGCCTTTGCGGTGGTCTACGCCATAATCATCGGGAAATTTGTCTACAAAGAGCTGACCTGGCAGAATTTCAGGGAGGCCCTTATCACCACCCTAAAGGACAACGGCGCCATCATGCTTATTATCGCCATGTCCGGGCCCTTTAGCTATGCTATTACCTGGGTAAAGGTACCGGTGATCCTGAGCAATCTGGTCTTCGGCATCACCGAAAATCCCCAGGCCCTGGTGCTGATCATGCTGGGCTTCCTCTTTATTACCGGGATGTTCGTGGACAGCAACGTGAACTTCCTCCTTTTAACGCCGATTTTCCTGCCCATGGTAAAGAGCGTCGGCATTGACCCGGTACACTTCGGCGTGCTTATGGCCACGGTGGTTACCCTGGGGGTCATGACCCCGCCCATCGGGTCCGCCTTATATACGGTATGCGGCATCATCGACTGTCCGCCGGAGGAATACACCAAGGCGAGCCTGCCCTTTCTGGCGGCGGTGCTGCTGGAACTGGCGATCCTGGTGTTTCTTCCCGGGGTGGTCATGTGGATTCCCAATATGATATTTGGCCCCATGTAAAAACAGTGAAAATTCGAAGGAGTTAGATTATGCAAATGACCATGCGCTGGTTCGGAACCGGATATGATTCGGTTACGCTGGAACAGATCCGGCAGGTGCCGGGAGTAAGCGGTGTTATCACCACCCTCTACGGGACCCTGCCCGGAGAAGTCTGGAAGAAGGAGGCCATCCTTGCCCTAAAGGAAGAGGTGGAACGGGCGGGATTATCCATAGCGGGCATCGAAAGCGTGAATATCCATGACGCCATCAAGACCGGTTCTCCCGAGCGGGATACCTATATCGATAATTATATCACCACCCTGGAACGGCTGGGCCAGGCGGACATTCACCTGGTGTGTTACAACTTTATGCCCGTCTTTGACTGGACCCGCACGGACCTGGCGAAGAAACGGGCCGATGGCAGTACCACCATGGCCTATGATCAAAAAATAATAGATACCATCGATCCCGACGCCATGACCAACTCCATCAGCGCCCAGTCAAAGGGCTATGTCCTGGCGGGTTGGGAACCGGAACGGCTGGGACATCTCAAGGAACTTTTTGAGCTGTACAAGGACATTGACGGGGAAAAACTCTTTGCCAACTTGAAGTATTTTATAGAACGGATCATGCCGGTCTGCGACAAGTATGATATTAACATGGCCATTCACCCCGACGATCCCGCCTGGCCGGTCTTTGGCCTTCCCCGGATTGTAACGGACCAGGAAAAGCTCCTGCGGCTTATCGGCCTGTCGGATAATCCCCACCATGGGCTTACCCTCTGCACCGGGAGCCTGGGGACCAACCCCAAAAACGACATCCCCGGTATTATCCGGTCCCTCAAGGGCCGGATCCACTTTGCCCATGTCCGGAACCTGCGCCACAACGGCCCCGGCGATTTTGAGGAATCCGCCCATCTTTCCGGCGATGGTTCCCTGGATATATTCGCCATTATAAAGGCCCTCTACGATATTGGCTTTAATGGCCCCATCCGCCCCGATCACGGGCGGGCCATCTGGGGGGAAACCGGTATGCCGGGATACGGCCTCTATGACCGGGCCCTGGGGGCCAGTTACCTGAACGGCCTCTGGGAGGCGGTGGAGAAGATGGCGGGGAATGTATGCGCCTGAGTAACAAAGGACTGGAAGACAAGGCCCCCTGGGAAAAGGCGGGGATCCTGCTGCCCCAATTTGACCGCCGGGCCATGATAGAGGCCACCAAGGCGTCGCCCCGGTGGGTGCATTTTGGGGCGGGGAATATTTTCCGCGCCTTCCCTGCGGCCCTGCAGCAGAGCCTCCTGGAACAGGGGATCGAAAAGACCGGCATCATCGTGGCCGAGGGCTACGACGGGGAGATAATCGACCGGGCCTTTTTGCCCTGGGATAATCTAAGCCTGCTGGTTACCCTCAAGGCCGACGGCGGGATAGAAAAAAAAGTTATTGCCAGTGTGGCCCAGGCCCTGCGGCTGGATCAGGCCGAAGACTACGCCCTGCTCCGGGAGATTTTTAGCGCCCCATCGCTGCAAATGGTAAGTTTTACCATTACCGAAAAGGGCTATAGCCTAAGGGACCGCCGGGGGGATCTGCTCCCCGATGTGGCCGCAGATATGCGGGATGGGCCCGGGGCCCCCCAAAGTTATCTGGGCCGCTTAGCCGGGCTCTGTTATGAACGGTATATCCGGGGGGCCCTGCCCCTGGCCCTGGTCAGTATGGATAATTGTTCCCATAACGGGGATAAGCTTTTTGGGGGGCTGGAACCCTTTGCGGTGCGGTGGGCAGAAAAGGGCCTGGCGGAAAAGGGCTTTACGGATTATATCCGGGACCCCGGCAGGGTTTCTTTTCCCTGGAGCATGATCGATAAGATCACCCCCCGGCCCGACGAGGGGGTTAGACAAATACTGGAATCCCTGGGCTTTACCGATACCCAGGGACAGGTTACGGCCAAGAATACCTATATTGCGCCCTTTGTCAACGCCGAAGAAGCCCAGTACCTGGTGATCGAAGACGCCTTCCCCGCGGGACGCCCCAGCCTGGAGAAGGCGGGGGTCCTGTTTACGGGCCGGGACACCGTGGACCGGGTGGAGAAGATGAAGGTCTGCACCTGCTTAAATCCCCTGCATACGAGCCTGGCGATTTTTGGCTGTCTTTTAGGGTTCACCAAAATCAGTGCGGAGATGAAAGACCGGGACCTGGTAAGGCTGATAGAAATTATCGGTTATAATGAGGGGCTTCCGGTGGTGGTGGATCCGGGGATCCTGTCGCCCAAGCAGTTTATCGATCAGGTCCTGCAGGTCCGGTTCCCCAATCCCTTTATGCCCGATACCCCCCAGCGGATCGCCACCGATACCTCCCAGAAAATACCCATCCGCTTTGGCGAAACCATCAAGGCCTACCTCGCGGATCCCGCGCGGGACGTGGGGGACCTGAAACTTATTCCCCTGGTGTTGGCGGCCTGGCTCCGCTATCTCCTGGGGGTGGACGACACGGGGGC
>JAISOR010000148.1 GCA_031275535.1 Treponema sp.
CCGGAGTTGAGGCCGCCGGGGCCGGGGTCGAGGCCGCCGGGGCCGGAGTTGAGGCCGCCGGAGCCGGGGTCGAGGCCGCCGGGGCCGGGGTCGAGGCCGTCGGGGCTGGGGTCGAGGCCGCCGGAGTTGAAGCCGGGGCCGGGGGCCGTGCCGCGCCGCCGGGAGCGCTCCCCGCGGTTTGACTTCCCAGGGGGACGCTCAGATACCGGAATTCCGCCCCGAGCCGGTTTAGGCGGGAAGATGTACCGGCGATAAGATCCTGCAGGGAGCCCCCGCCGGAAGCAGAGCCTGGCCGGGGACTGTGGTCTCCGTCGGAAATTAAAAACACCTTTTTCTGCCGCGAGGAGGGCAGGGAGGAGACATACTGCTCCCCATAGCTTAGGGCCGTAGAAATATCGGAATAGGGGTCCAGGGGGTACATTAAGAGTATGCGGCCGATGATGGTCTCCACATCCCCAACCCCCTCTATACGGCGGGAGATCTCCATCCTGGGGACGGTGGAGAACGAAATAAGGTGAAAGGTATCCCCAATGCGCAGAAATTCCCGGAGAAAGGGCCCGATCATATAATTGCTTACCTCTTCATAGGAGCCGCTCATGCTGGATGAGGTATCCAGAAGCACCACCAGATCGATGGGTCCCCTATCCTGCCCCGGAACAAGGGACAGGGCCCACAAAAAATACAATAAGACAATCAACGATCTTTTTTTCATAAATACCTGCTTTACCGTATCATAAAGAAACCGCCGAAATTTCCTTTACCGTATACGATATTTTTTCGTCGTTTATGGAAAAATTAAATTTTTCCCCCACTTTCTTATTTAAGATTGCGCCCCCAAAGGGCGAAAGATAAGAAATGATCTTATGCTCAGGATCCGATTCCCAGGGGCCCAGGATGGTATATTCCTCTTTTTTCCCGTCGGAATCGTTTGTCAGCGTAACTTTGGTCCCAAAGGATACCCGGCCTGTATTAACCGTATGGGGATCAAACAACTGGGCCCGCTCAATTTCATCCTTCAGTTTTGCCACCGTAGAATTAAGAATCTCCTGTTTTTCCTTGGCCGCCTTATATTCCGCGTTTTCCCGCAGGTCCCCCAGGGAGAGGGCAAAGGCGATTTCCTTGGAATTCGCCGGTACTTCCACATCCATAATATGGGCCAGTTGGCGCTGCTTTTCCTCATACATGGCTGCGGTAACCATCAAACCCCGGGTAATAACCGATTTTTCCGCGTCCCCAAAGAATTTGAAGTTCGGATGTTTATCCAGAATACGGCTCCTGAGCTTCAGCTTATCCGCGGGATCCAAATCTTTTACATCCTCTATCAAGGTATGGATCCTGATAATCGTATCCGGATCGGCCTCGTCAATATAGGACTCTAAAACGCCCTCTTTAAACAGTATAGTATAAATTTGCTTATTGATCTTCCGGTTTTCCGATGTTTCCCGGTGGTTTTCTATTTCCCGGTAGGTGATGTTCAGGATATGTATCAGGGTGATAAGCTCCCTTTCCAGGGAGAGCCCGGTCTTGCCGAACCAGGGCTCATTTTTCAGGTTTTTAAATATCCATACCACCGCTTCCCGGTAATCCCGGTAGTTTTCAAAACAATGCTGGGTCATGGAGACCAGTTTCTGCTCATAGCCCTCCTTGGAAAGGTTCACAATGATGGAATTCAGCAGGGCATAGGGGAAGAGCTTTACATATATATCGGGCCAGGAGGGGATAAAAAGTTTGATATGATAGAGGAATTCTTCCCGTAACTTGGCGTCTTTTAAGTTTAAAAACAGGGCCGGTACGTCTTCAATTCCCTCGAAAATTTCGATGAAATTCAACTGAAGCCCCGTTCCCAAATGGGGATACTGGCCGGCCAGATCCTTTACCAGCAGGTAGGAGGCCACCACCTGTTCATTCACCTGGCTGTAAGACCGGAGGTACCCCGAAAAATAGGCAAACATTTCGGTAAAATATTCAGAATCCAGTTCCAGGTCCTTCTGGGCCACATAATTCCGGATGGTCAGGACCCGGTCGAAGAAGTTCCGTTCCGCCCTAAACTCGTTAAAGAGCTTTTCCTCGATGCTGATGGGCCGGTCCCGGACCGTATACAGGTCGATGTTTTCCGGGCTTACCCCAAAGGAGGGGTCCGATCTAAGGATCTCCCGGGCCTTGGTGCTCCAGGTGGTCCATTCACTGAGGGAGAGGATCGAAGGCGTCAGTTCCGCCTTGATCCGCTTAATATCGCAGGAGTTGTTAAAGCTCTTTATCACCGTCTTTAGGGCCCATACGGGCTCGTTTTTTATCCGTTCATGGAGTTTTTCTTTCTTTTGGGTGGCCTTTAAAACCCAGATATGGTTCTTTGATATGGTTTGAAGGGCATTCACCGCCATTTTAAGGGACATGGCATGGTCCCGTTTTTTGGCGAAATCTATGCTTATCTCGTCTCCCTGTACGGAGGCAATGCGCCCGATGCCCCAGGTCCGGTGGTACACAAAATTGCCCTTATCAAAGGCGATGTGCTTTTCAAAATCCTGGATGGCCTCGTGGACATTGCGCCAGTTCTGGGAAAGATTTGATATGCGGATATACTCTTCCAGTTGGCTATGGCCGGCGTATTTTTCTCGGAAGCACTCGGTAATTTCTTTCCGGGCCAGGGAATCCCGTTCATCATACTGCAGGATAATTTTAAGGATATTGATGGCGGTGTTGATATCCTTCCGCTGTTTACAGGAAGCGTATATATCCTGGAGGAGCAGCACCGCCTTGTCCTCGCTGATGTTTTTGGCGATCTTCTTTTGCACATGGAGGAAAAAGTCTATATCTTCCTGACAGTACTCTATGAGCTTTGCCCATATCTCCCTGACATTGGCAAAGAGCTGTTTGTTAATATAGCGATGCAGGGCCTTTTTATAGTAGTCCACCGCCGTTTCAAGGTCGGCGTTTTTTTCATACTGTTCCGCCAGGGCCTTGGCAAGGTCCGCCTCTTCATAATCGACCTTGACCAGCCGTTCCCATATTCCGTAAACGGCCTCTTCGTTATTTTCGTTCTTATAACATTCCGCCAGGGTACGAAGGGCAAATTTCGATTCCCCGTAGTCCAGGATCCGCTCGCAAAGATACCTGACAATACTCCATTTGTGGTTATCCACAAAAATAGTAACCAGGTTAATCAGGGCGGAATCGTCGATTAGCTGCCGGGAAAGAGCGATCATCCCCGAAAAATAGAGGGCTATGATGCTGTTTTTGGTATGAACCAGGTGTTCATCGCAGAGCTTCTTTAATTCCTCGTATCCCCGGTCATCCCGGGCCTCTTTTAAGAGAATATCCAACTCCTTAAACTGGTTGGTAGAATAATTACTGAGGGTGGCTCTGGTCCACTTTTCCTCATTCAGCATTTCCTGTACATTCTTAAGGAGAGCTTCAGACATCTCGTAACTCCTTTTTAACCCATATACCGTTCATATATGGTTGCATCAATAATTTTTATTTTTAACATGGTTTCTTCGATCAATGAGGGATCCTCCCGGACATTCTCATAATGATCGATTAGCCAGAAATACCGGTTGATGAGCCTGGGTATGAGGAGGGCAAGATTATCCGGCCGGCCCCGGATTTCATTTTCCAGGGAAAAGATAGACTGTTTCAACCTTCCCAATTCAACCTGTTTTAGTTCCCGTTTGACCGAAAACACCCCGTAAAGGCACCCATAAATAGGTATCCATTCCAAAAGCTCCGGGCCCGTAAAACCCAGGCCCCTTACCCGGTCCGCCAGGCGTATGATCAGCTCCGACTCCATGGAGTTAAGGTCCACCCCCTGGGGGTCCATAAAAAAGGCCTCCCGGAACAGGGCCTTGGCGGACCGGTTTTCCCCCAAGAGGGCGTTCACGTCCGCCAGCTCGGAAAGGGTCTCCCCGTCCTCCCGCTTGAAGCGCCCGGCCTGTTCCAGGTACTTCAAAGCCTGTTCGTAGCTGCCCACCCCCTTGTAACAGCGCCCGACCAGGAGCAGTAAATCCGGATCATGCTGATTTACCCCCTCTCCCAGGATGTCGTCAAAGGACTGCAGGGCGGTGGAAAAAACAAAACGCCGTATCGCGTACTGGCATGGATCGTGCATAGGATTCCCTCCGTCCCCAATACGATCCAAAAAACTATAAAAAGACTTCCATTGGGAAAGAATAAACCCTCCCTTATCATAGGGATCATGGAAATCCTCAAGCCGTTTGATCCGTTCCAGCCACCAGTTAAGACATTTTAAGGCGTAGACCACTTCCGGATGCTCATAATCTATTTTAAGGGCTTCCTCCAGTGCCAAAAGGGCCGAAGCTGTATCAGAGGTTTTCAGGTTGTCATAGGCCTTCTGAAGGAGCCCCTGTACCGATGTCTCCGCGTTCATGGCTTGAATTTTAACGGCGTTCTACCTCAAAATATATCTTTTGTATTATATCATTTTTACGGTTCTTTACAAGTGGGCTGCGGGGGTATTATGATAAAGGCATGCGGAAACCTATTATCGCACCTTCAGTGCTTTCAGCGGATTTTTCCAATATGGCCGCCGGGGTTGCGGAAATCGATGCTTCCGGCGCCGAGTGGGTTCATCTTGATGTGATGGACAGCGTCTTTGTTCCCGGTCTTACCTTTGGCCCCAAGCTGGTGGCGGATCTGCGGCCCCATTCGGGGGCGATCTTCGATGTTCACCTGATGGTACAGAACCCCCTCAATCTGATCGGGGATTTTGCCCGGTCCGGGGCGGATTATATCACCTTTCATACGGAAGCGGCGGTCCATGCCCACCGCATTCTCCAGGCTATTCACGGGCTGGGGAAAAAAGCCGGCGTCAGCATCGTGCCCTCCACCCCGGTATGCCTTATTGAGGAGCTGCTCCCCTTTACCGATCTGGTGCTGGTCATGACCGTGAACCCCGGTTACGGCGGGCAGCCCATTATCCCGGAGTGTTTTGAAAAGGTCCGGACCCTGGCCCGGCTCAGGGGGCAGGGGAGGGGGGACTTCCTCATTTCCGTGGACGGAGGGATCAATGGATCCACCGCCGCGGAGGCCCGGGAAGCGGGGGCGGATGTCCTGGTTACCGGGGCGGCCTTTTTTGGCGCCCCCGACAAGGCCGCGTTTGTGGAGTGCCTAAAGGGCTAATGGGGGCTAATAAAAGGGGGGCCTTATGCCGAAAATGATAGAGGAGTGCTGTGGATGAAAAAAAGACCCTCCTTTTTACTCTTCCTCTGGATGTTTTTCTCTGTTATAGGGCTTGATCGGGCGCTTCCCCAAACCCGGCCTTCCCGGCTTCAGTCCGGGATTGCCCTCTATGGCGAGGGTAAATGGCCCGAGGCGGTGATAGAGCTGCGGCGGGCCCAGGCGGAGGCGGCGAATACGGGCCAGCGGGCCGAGGCCTTATACTGGGTTTCCCTGGCGGAATTGGCCGCCGGTGAATATGAAGCCGCGGTGCGGGATATGGACGAACTGATCCGTATTGCCCCCGCGGGGCTGCGGATTGAGGAGATCCCCTATCATAAAGGCCGGGCCCTGTACTACCTGGGCCGGTATGACGAGGCCATGGTGCTTCTAAAGGCCTATATGGATGCCCTGGACGCCCAGGGCTTTAACCCCGCAGGGGATAGTTCCCGAAAATCCGCGGCCCTCTATTGGATGGGGGAATGTCTTTACGCCCTGGGCCACCTCGATAAGGCCGGGGAAATGTTTATCCTCATTGTGGAGCAGTACCCCCAGAGCGCCAAATACGAGGCCGCCTCCTATCGCATCGCCCTGATAAACCAGAAGAAGATCGAAACGGAGCTTTTAAACATATTAAAGTGGAGCCACGAGGAATCCCTTAAAACGGTGGAAGAATACCAGCGCCGGGAACGCTCCTACGATCAGGCCATTATTGCCTATCAAAAACGGATCGCCGAAATGCTCAAGGACACCCGGCTGGCGGAACTGGAAAACGCCAACGCCGACTACCAAAGGCGGCTTGCCGAAGCGGAGGCCCGGATTGCGGCCCTCCAGTCAAGCCTTACGGCGGCGGAAAATACCATCATCGCCCTACGGACCAATAGGACGCCCCAGGCGCCGGTTCCGGCCAACCCTTCGGGGGCCGATGATCAGACCCTGAGGATCCTCTCCCTCAAGGCTTCGGCCCTGGAAGTGAGAAATGAACTCATGAATCAGCTTAATGAACAGGGATCCGGGGAGGGGGCTGAATGAGGTTCCGGCGCGGCTTTTTGCCCATGGCACTGCTCTTGTATGTCCTTGGCATATCCGGTCCGGAGGCGGCGGAATTTAACGACGGCCGTATACGGCTGGTCCTCCACGAGCGGTCGGGGCGTTTTTCCCTCTACTATATGACGGATATAGTAAAGGAGAAGTATGAACCCTTTTTTGTGGATCAGGATCCCCGGACCAGTTCCCTTTCGCTTATCGTTAATGACCGGACCTACCGCCTCGGTGAGGCCTCGGCCTTTCGGGTCAGTATTGACAGCACCGTACCCTCCAGGCCGGCAATCGTTTTTGAGTCCTCCTTCCTCCTGGTAAGCCAGGAATTTTCCTTTATCCGCAGTTCCACCGCGGCCCTGAGCGGGGGAATCCTCATGACCATACGGATTGAAAATAAAAACGAGCAGGAGCTTGCGGTGGGGCTGCGGTTTCTCCTGGATACCTATCTGGGGGAAAGGAGATCCTCC
>JAISOR010000250.1 GCA_031275535.1 Treponema sp.
TCCCCAAAATTCGTCCATAAGCTGGTTCCGGGTAAAGGTCTTTTTGGGGTAGGACAGCAGCTTGAAAAGGACCTTGAATTCCTTGGGGGTGAGGGTAATCTCTTCCCCGCCGGCATAGGCGGTCATTTCGTCGGCATCCATTACCAGGCTGCCGATGGTCAGCTTCTTTTCGTTGGCGATTTTTGCCCGGCGGAGGAGGGCCCCTATCCGCAGGAGGAGTTCGTGGATATCAAAGGGTTTCACCATGTAATCATCAATGCCGATACGGAAGCCCTTCTCTTTCGCGGACAGGTCGTCCCTGGCGGACATGAACAAAATCGGGATGGTCTTGTCCTGCTCCCGTATCATGGAGGCGAATTTGAAGCCGTCTATTCCCGGCATCATAATGTCCGAGATAACCAGATCGATGGCGGTGTCGATCATGGCATCCAGGGCGTCGCCGGCATTGTCGCAGCCCACGGGATCATAGCCCGAATCCCGCAGGCTGGCGCAGATTATTTTGTTGAGTTTTTCATCATCTTCCACGACAAGGATATGTACCATAATGACCTTCCTTCAGGTTATGGGACTGGTCCGGAAACTTCAGTTTTCGAACAGGAACCGCTAAAAAACGCAAAACACCGCATATCTTGCAGGACCGGTGAGGCAACCAACCGGGTTGCCGAAGTCCATTATACACGGTAATTGTTAAAAAAATGAGCCTTTCCCAAAGCCCGTTTTTTCCTCTAAATCTAAGGTTGCTTTCCCAAAAGCTGAAGTTTTGGGAAAGCCTCAAATGTTAAAATTGGGATGAAGCTGTTCCAAAACTTCAGTTTTTGGAACAGCTTCTTACCCCAAACATTTCCATTTTCCCTTGCCATCCGTCCCCATATCCTGTATAATGCCTCTGACCTATCGTATCATACATGAGCGGTTTTCGCCGGGGAATCCCGAAAGCCCGCCGGCGTTTCCGGGGCTCCCTTTACCTTCGGGACTGTTCCAAAACCGCCGGGCTTTGGAGCGGGCGATCCCTTGAGGAGGAATTTTTGATGGCCGAAGAACAGACCGAATATCAGGGAAAGGCAACGATGGAGAAGATCACCTCCCTCGCCAAGCGGCGGGGTTTTGTGTTTCAATCCTCGGAAATTTACGGGGGCCAAAACGGCGCGTGGGATTACGGCCCGCTGGGCATAGAACTAAAAAACCGCATTGCCCGGAATTGGTGGAAGGAGATGACCCAGCTTCACGACGATATCGTAGGCCTGGACGCGGCTATTCTGATGCACCCCCGGGTATGGGAAGCCTCGGGGCATGTGGAGAACTTTACCGATCCCCTGGTGGACTGCAAAAAGTGTAAGGCCCGGTTCCGGGCGGACCAGATCCCCCCGGAGAACCTGGCGGGAAAAAAATGCCCCGACTGCGGGGGGGAATTGACCGATACCCGGAAATTCAACCTCATGTTCAAAACCCACATCGGCGCGGTGGAGGAAGAGGCCGGCATCATCTACCTTCGCCCGGAAACCGCCCAGGGGATCTACGTTAATTACAAAAATATCATTCAAAGCAACCGTATGAAGATCCCCTTTGGGATCGCCCAGATCGGCAAGGCCTTTAGGAATGAGATTGTAACCAAAAACTTTATTTTCCGGACCTGCGAATTTGAGCAGATGGAGATGCAGTACTTCGTCAAACCCGGCAGCGATGTGGAGTGGTTTACCGAATGGAAGCGGCGGCGCTGGGCTTACTATGAAAAACTCGGGGTCAAGATGAATCAGCTCCGCTGGCACCAGCACGGCCCGGACGAGCTGGCCCATTACGCCAAGGACGCCTACGACATTGAGTACCTCTTCCCCATGGGCTGGAAGGAACTGGAGGGGATCCACAACCGCTCCAACTACGACCTCTCGCGGCACGGGGAATTTTCGGGGAAGGACCTTCAGTACATCGACCAGGATAATAACAACGAGCGGTACGTTCCCTTTATCATCGAAACCTCCGCGGGGCTTACCAGGACCCTCCTCATGCTCCTCTGCGACGCCTATGACGAGGAAAAGGTGGCCGACAAGGGCAACGACGACGACTGGCGGACGGTCCTGCGGTTCCACCCCGCCATAGCGCCGATTACCGCGGCGGTTTTGCCCCTGATGAAGAAGGACGGCCTTGCCGAACTTGCCCAGGATATACGGAAGGAGCTGAGGGAGGATTTTGCCACCGACTACGACCAGGGGGGGGCCATAGGCCGCCGTTACCGCCGCCAGGACGAGGCGGGAACCCCCTTCTGCATCACCGTGGACTACGAATCCAAGGACAACCAGACCGTCACCCTCCGCTTTCGGGATTCCATGGAACAGGTCAGGGTCCACCGGGCGGAACTGGCCTCACGGCTGCGGAGCGAGATAAAAACCTATAAACGGACCAAATAGACAGCCCCCCGATGAGGCGGGGAAAAGGGTCCGCAAAAAACGTCATGGGAACCGAGGCAGTTCCAAAACTTCAGTTTGTGGAACTGCCTCGGTTTTGAGAGGCTTTTAACCCCCGTGTTTTTTGCGGACGCCTCGTCTCAAAACAGGCTGCATCCTTACCGGAGGGGCGTATAGCTGCGGTCGGCGTCCCACATGCCCTGCCGGGTTTCACCCTGGATGCTGGGGATATCCAGTACCATCCCGGGATGAATCAGGTTGGGGTTATTGGGTTCGGGCAGCTTGAGCCGGTTCGCGTCGTAGAGAAGCCGCCACTTGGTGGGGTCCCCGTAGGCCCAGGGCCGGCCCGCGATGTTCCACAAACAGTCCTTTGAAAGCGCCCAGGGCCTGACCGTATATTGGGAAGGCAGGGCATTGCCGTCCGGCACGGCGGGCGGCGGGGCGGCGATCCGGGGAGGAGGAGCCGCAATCTGGGGCGGAGGCGCGGCGGGGGCCCTCTCTTGGGCAGGGGCGGTTACATTGGCCAGGGCGGCGATAACCTGACGGGCCGCTTCTATGGCCTCGTCCCATTCTTCGGCGGTCCTGAAAGAAAGGGCCGTGTTATAGAAATTTTCGGCCCGGTCGAATTCGGCGGGGTAACGGGTAACGGCCCCCACGGACCGGGCCCAGTCCAAACGGTTCCAGGCCGCGGTAATGGCGTTTTCGGTTTCCCGTATCTTCAGTTGGAGGAGTATATACTCGTCGGACAACTGGGCATACCGGAGCGCTTCGGCGGCATATTGGGCGGAGGTGTCATAATCGCCGTAGTCAAAGGTTTCCTGGGCCAGGGCGGTAAGCCGTTTGCTCTCAAGAAAATACCGGTTATTACGGATATTACCGGGCAGGGTCGAAACGGCATCCGAAGAAGCCGAAGCGGCAGTTACCGCTATAGGGACAAAGGCCGGCAGTTCCGGCAGATTTATCAGGGCAGCCGCCCCCTGGGCTCCCCCTATCATCAAGGCGATTAAACAAGATATTCCTCGGTTCATAGGGTATCTCCTTCCAAAATAATCTCGGCATCCCGCGCTTTTTCATCGCTTCTGGTTACTTTCTCTTCCGCTTCCCGTATGGCTTCTTCGGCCATGCGGCGTTTTTCCCCGGCGGCATCCCGAACCACCACAAATTGGGATTTCGCCCGGATATAATAGTTCACCGCTTCGGCAAACCGCCGGCCGGAGAATAAGACATCCCCCTGCATGAGGGTTTCGGCGGCGGTGTCATAGTCCCTCTTCAGGGCTATATGGGCCTTGAGGTTGTAAGCGGCCTGTTGTACCTCCGCCGCGGCGGCTCCATGGCCGGAAGCAAAGGTTTCCCATCCCGTGTCCAGAATCATGGCATACCAGAGCGCCGCCTGTTCCGCCTTATCCTGGGCATCTTTTATGCTGCCCGTATCGTAATTGGAGATGGCGTCGAGACCGACCTTATCGGCAAAATCAAAATTAACCGGGTCATATTTTACAAAATCCCGGGCCACAATCTGCTGCCGGACGGCATAAGCCTCCAGGCCGGTTTTCAGGGCCCCATACATATCTATGGCGGTAACTGCCGAAGCCGCCGCGGGATAATAATCGCCGCCATTGTACTGGGAAGCGGCTTTATTCACCACCGCGTCCGCCGCCGAGAGGCGGGCCGGGGCAATAAGCGCGGCGCCGGCATCCAGGGCCCTCTGCCGGGATGCCTGGATATCCCGGGTCCGCTCCGCGGCATAGAGGGGCAGGGACTTCCGGGCAAGATCATCATAGGTGTCCGCCACAGCCTGATAGGCCTGGACGGCGGCCCGGAAATCCCCCAGGGTAACCGGCGCGGGCTCGCCCAGGGAACGGTATCGATTCTCCACCCCTTCCCAATCCCCGGGAAAATACCGGGGACTTTCCATATCTGTAGCCTGGGTCCTGGACGCCTCGACCCGGGCCTTTGCCGCGACCAGCGCGTCTATCGCCGCCTGATCCGGCGGTCCCTTCTCAGGGTCCGGCGGAGGGGCTGCCGGGGAAGGCGCCGGAAGGGAAGGCGCGGCCGGGGGAGCTTCCTCCGGCGCCGGGGTTGATTTACAGGAAACAAGGGAAAAAACCGCCAGAATTCCCGCCCACAAAACTATTCTATATCCATTTCGCATAACTTCTACCTCCAGTTGAATAGAAGCATCCCGCAAACTTCAATTTTTGGGATATTACCTTACATTCAGAGGAAAAAGCGGACTTTTAACCGTTTTTTCCATAACCAGTCCAAAAAACAACCGGGTTTTTAGATTGATTTCATATATTTCTTTCTATAATTAGTATACTCCTCCTTCTATCGGCGGGCAAGTTAAAAACGCTTTCCGATCAGGCTTCAGAACCATGATCCCGCCGGAGCGCCATGTCAACACAAGCGCTGGAATTGAGGGGAAAGGCGGGCCGGCTTAACCGGGGCTTTCGGCGGTTTCAAGGGATAATGCTGCGGAATGGCGGGGGTCAGGCCTCAGTCAGGGGGGTACCGGTCGACGGGTACAGCGGGGTCAGACCGCACGGGATTTTTTTTGAGCATTTCCCAAAACTTCAGTTTTTGGGAAAGCAACCTTAGATTTATGGTTCCCCGTTAAAGCAAAACGATTGATCAAGCTCATATACCTTATATGAGAACCTTACGAATGCTGAAACAAGGGGGGTGGCAGGAGATCCCGTATCAACAACCATGAACCGGTCTTCCGCCGGTATAAGGCCCGCACGCTTTTTGTCCGGGTGTTCCCTGACACCAAGAACCGGTTCGATTATCGGGGGCCGCGTCTTGAGGATGACTGGCTCACGGTTTATATTAAGGGCCGGCGGACGGGCTGAACTTCCGGCGATCATGCAGCGGCTGAAGCAGACCTTCTTCCCCGGGCCCCGCTCCCTCACAATTGTGCGATATCCTCGACGGAAAGTCCGGTTCCCCGGGCTATTTGTTCAAGGGGTATGCCCAATTCCTTAAAATTCCGGGCAATTTCCTGTTTCTCTTCCAATCTGCCTTCCCGCCTGCCTTTCTGGAGGCCTTTTTGGAGGCCTTTCTCCATGCCTTCCTGGAGGCCTTCCCGCCTTGCATGGTTGATCCCGCTGGTCCAGTCCGACATCGCCATCTCCCTCATCTGATACGCCCGCAGCGCCTCTTTGTCCTTTGACACATACGCCAGCTTTTCCTCCGCCTTCTGTATCGCCCCGTCCATCCTGATTGCCTCCTCCACCAGCTTTGCCGGACTTCCCCGGTCAAACCACGTCAGCCACCGCTGCAACGGATCGTTCCGGATGTCACGCTCCTCCACGCCACGGAACTTCACCATGTCGATAAAGTGTATCTCCAGCGCGTCCGTCAACAAGACCTCCCGGTACCTGTCTTCCCAGATATGAAAACTCGTATGAAACGCCGGGACCCGCGCCAAAAATTCGTAATTCACGATATTAATCGCGATCACATTCGGCGTTTCCCGGTAATCCTGCCCCGCTTCCATCCCCCTGGAAAATTCCTGGCTCCAATAAAACAGGCTCCGCCGGTCCATGTTCCCCAGATTGCGGAGCTGCACTTCGATATTGACCCGTTCCCCCTGTCCTGTCCGGGCGCGGACATCGAGGATGCTGCTTTTATCCCCGATGATCTCCGCGGTGATGGTCTTGTTCTCGATGATTTCCAGGGATTCAATGGCCTCCGGGCCGCGGCGGCCCAAGACGGCGTTGAGGAAGGCGCGAAGCTGTTCCTCATCCCCTTTTTCGCCCATCACTTTGAGAAAGAGGTAGTCGTTGAGTGGATTGAGCCGATCATTTGCCATAGGACCCTTCCGGTGCGGGTTACCCGCCTTTTTTAACTCTAGCCCCGCTTCATGGGTTTGTAAAGACCCCGGAACGGCCGGGCCCCCGTATCGACCCGGCTGCTCGATACGGGCTAAGGCGCCGGGGACCAGAAAGAAAAGTACCGCTGACCGCCGATAGTCCCGCCGATCCCCTGACCCTGGAGGAAGCTGATGGCCCGCTGGGTCATCCGGTCGCAGCGCTCATTGTATTCATTGCCGGCGTGTCCCTTGATCCATTGCCAGTCAACCGGGAAATTTAACGCCGCCTCGTCCAGGCGCTCCCACAGGTCCCGGTTCCGTACCGGTTTCCGGTCGCCGGTACGCCAGCTGTTCCGCTTCCAGGATTTTATCCAAACACTCATCCCCTTTTGAACATATTGGGAATCGGTGAACACCGCAATCGCCTCTGCGGGGAGTTTCAGCTTCGATAAAGCTTCCAGGGCGGCTATCGCGGCGGTTAATTCCATACGGTTGTTGGTGGTATCAAGTTCCCCCCCGTAGTTTTCGGCGATAATCTCGTCCTCCCCCTTTGTGTCCCAGGCGGACTTTATCGGAAGGCCGTCCCCGGTTCTCGTGTCCGGCGAGTTATCCCGGACAATGATATAAGCCCAGCCGCCCGGACCGGGATTTCCGGAACAGCCCCCGTCGGTATAGATTTTTATACCCATCATGTTTCCTTAAATACAAGAAATTGAGGCTGTCCCAAAAAATGAAGTTTTGGAACAGCCTCATTTGTTATTTCAAAACAGTTTTGAAACGACAACCAGATTTATTTGAAACCGGCTCAAGGATGAGCACGTTTCACCCGGGCGCCCTCGGAAGCCCCGCCGGAATTTCCGGCAATTCCCTCGTTTGGATTCATAGACTTATCCGACCACCCGGTATTTTCAGGGGAATCTGCCCGGCCGCCTCGGTTTCCGAACAACCCGCATATTTGAGACTTTGCAGAGCCGGTTATCGGGCAAAAGCCTCATTTTTGTACCGGCTCCCATTTTCCCGAAGCGGCGGAGGCAAAAAGGGCATCCAAAACCGCCATATTGGCTATCGCGTCGGATATGGGGATCGGAGCCTCGGTGTTGTTGATGACGGCTTCCGCAAAGGCGTCAAATTCCAGAAGATACTGATCGGCTATTTCGGTTTCCACCAGCCGGTTTCCGACCCCGGTTGAAACCGACAAATGGCCGGGACAATCCCCATACATATTGAAGGGCAGTTCCACCGTCAGGCAGCCGCCGGTTCCCAGGGCAAAAACCTTTTGGCAGGGGAAAGCCTGGGTCCCCACGGTGAAGGAAGAAGTCCGCCCGTCCCCAAAGTCAAGCAGGGCGCTTGAGAGGATGTCCACCTGAGAAACCGGGTCCCGAATGAGTTTACAGATTACCCCCAGGGGTTCCGTCCCCTGGATGAACCGGGCGGTTGAAACCGTATAGCAGCCGATATCCAAGATGCCGCCTCCGCCATAGGCGGCGATATTACGGATATTGGCGGGGTTGGTATTATTATAGGTAAAGATCCCCTGGGTCATCATAATTTTCCCCAATTCCCCGGACTTAATAATTTCGGCCGCCCGGATCCACTGGGGATGGAAGCGGTACATAAAGGCCTCCATCAGGAGGACCCCCTTCTTCTGACAGTAGGCCGCCGCCTCCGCCGCGTCCCGGGCGTTAAGCCCCAGGGGTTTTTCACAGAGGACGGGCTTTCCCGCGTCGGCGGCTTTTTTGATATATTCTCCGTGGAGGTGATTCGGCAGGGGGCAATAGATAAAATCCACCTGGGGATCCGCCAGCAATTTATCGTAGGAATCATAGGCCGCGGCAAAATTCAACGATTTGGCGTATTTTTCGGCCTTCCCGGCATCCCGGGAAGCGACCGCATAGGGTTCAACCAGCAAGGACGATTGAAGGGGTATCCCAATCCGCAGCGCGTAATGGGCTGAACAGCCAAGCACCCCCATCCGTAATTTTTCCATCTCCGCTCTCCTTAATTTACGTGAAATATGTCCGCCGCCACCTGCGGGAAACTCCTGAAACCCGGCGGGTTTTTTGGCAGCCCCTTATTGATGAAGCCGGGTCCGAAACAACCCGGCTTTTGCGGCGGACTCTATGGGTATCATGCTGATAATTCCCGATAAAGTCAAATCCATCAGGGGGCGGGGGACGGGTCCTGTCTTCCGGACCCAGGCCGCGGACTATGGGGCGCCTGTTTTTTTAAGGCCCCGGAGGCAGCCGGCGTACACCGCCGCCAGAATGACGTCAACCAGGAGGGCCCTGCCCGATTTGGTACCAAAATCCAGACCTATGACCAATTTACGTGACAACCCTTCATCCTCCTTTTCTCAGCCCATGGTCCAAAACCGGCGTTTTTTTCCTCAATAAACCGCATTCTCCCTCATTATATTCCCATATTGCGATCTTTTGGTATTGCCGCAAAAGCCATAATTTAGTATTTTATAAATAAGTCCTCACCCTTGGTATGAGGCGAAATCCATTTCATATTATACCGGTTCTATCGCATACAGGCGCGAAGTCCTGTGGCTGTTCAAATGCCCGGTAATAAAAGAGGAGAAAAAGAATCATGGCTAAACAATTGTTGTTCAACGAAGAAGCCCGCCGCAAACTGCTTGCGGGGGTTGAGCAGATTTCCAAGGCCGTTAAGGTAACCCTGGGGCCCAAGGGTCGGAATGTCCTTTTGGACAAGAAATTCGGCGCCCCTACGGTGACCAAAGACGGCGTATCCGTCGCGAAAGAAGTTGAACTGGCCGACCCCTATGAAAACATGGGGGCCCAACTCCTTAAAGAAGTGGCCACAAAAACCAATGACGTAGCCGGGGACGGTACCACCACCGCCACGGTCCTGGCCTATTCCCTGGTTAAGGAAGGGCTCAAATCGGTAGCCGCCGGGATGACCCCCATTGAGCTGAAACGGGGCATTGACAAGGCGGTGGAGATCGCCGTGGAGGAGATCAAAAAGAATTCAAAAGAAATCAAAGACAAGGAAGAGATCTCCCACGTGGCTTCGGTTTCCGCCAATAACGACAGTGAAATCGGCAATACCATCGCCGATGCCATGGAAAAGGTGGGGAAAGACGGGGTTATCACCGTAGAAGAATCCAAAACCATGGATACCACCATCGAATTTGTGGAGGGGATGCAGTTTGACCGGGGGTATATCTCCGCCTACTTCGTCACCGACCGGGATACCATGACCAGCGTCTACGAGGATGTCTATATCCTGATCCACGACAAAAAAATCTCGTCCATGAAGGATATGCTGCCCCTGCTGGAAAAAGTCGCCCAGAGCGGCAAGCCCCTGCTCATCATCGCCGAAGACGTGGACGGGGAGGCCCTCTCCACCCTGGTGGTAAACAGCCTCCGGGGAACCCTCCGCACCTGCGCGGTCAAGGCCCCGGGCTTTGGGGATCGCCGCAAGGCCATGCTGGAGGATATCGCCATCCTTACCGGCGGGGAGGTTATCTCCGAGGAACTGGGGCTCAAACTGGAAAATACCGAAATGTCCCAGCTCGGCAAGGCCAAAACCATCAAGATCGATAAGGACAACACCACCATCATCAACGGAGCGGGGAAACAGAAGGATATCCAGGACCGGATCGCCCAGATCAAGGCCCAGATTGAGGACACCACCTCGGATTACGACCGGGAAAAACTCCAGGAACGGCTGGCAAAACTGGCCGGCGGGGTCGCGGTGATCAACGTCGGGGCCGCCACCGAGGTGGAACTGAAGGAGAAAAAACACCGGGTCGAGGACGCCCTTTCCGCCACCCGGGCGGCCATCGAAGAGGGGATCGTAAGCGGGGGCGAACTGGCCTTGATCCAGGCCGCCATCGCCCTGGACAAGGCCAATACCGAGGGGCTTACCGACGATGAAAAGGTGGGCTTCAAGATCGTGAAGCGGGCCCTGGAGGAACCGATCCGCCAAATCGCCGAAAACGCGGGACTGGACGGAGCGGTGATCGCCGACAAGGCCAAGTCCGAAAAGAAAGGGGTGGGCTTTGACGCCGCCAAACTGGAATGGGTGGACATGGTTAAGGCCGGCATCATCGATCCCGCCAAGGTGACCCGTTCGGCCCTGCAAAACGCCGCGTCCATCGCGAGCCTCCTCCTCACCACCGAATGCGCCGTCACCGACATCCCCGAGAAAAAGGATCCGCCCCCCATGCCCGGTGGGGGAATGGGCGGTATGGGAGGAATGGACTACTAAGCCCATAAATGTTGATACGGGGAATGGGGCCGCGGTTTGCGAAAAACGCGCCCATTCCCCCTCCCTGCCCGGGCTCCGGAACCAAGCTCGCTTGGTTCCGGAGGGCCCATCCCGCCGCGGCCGCCGCTTGAGCCCGTATCGCCGGGCCGTCGGGGAGCGGGAATTCCCCCCCCGTTCACTAAGCTGTGGAGTCCGCCCCGGAGCCCGGGAACCTCCGGTTCCTTGGGTCTCCTCCGGCGGGGAATTCCAGAATAAATCTAAGGTTGCTTTCCCAAAAACTGAAGTTTTGGGAAAGCCTCAATGCTATGGAGCATCCCCTGAGCCGTCCCCGCGTATTCGTCTCGGCGCTTAGATACTCGGTCCCCGTCCTGCTGGGCTATACGGCCATAGGTATCGCCTATGGCCTCCTGGTGGTGGACGGGGGGTATCCCTGGTGGCTTGCCCTGGTCAGCAGCGTGGTCATGTTTGCCGGGGCGGGGCAGTTTATCGCGGCGGGGCTTTTCGCCGCCGGGGCCTCCCTGGGGGAGGCCTGCCTGGTCCAGTTGGTGGTAAACGCCCGGCACATCGCCTACGGCCTCTCCCTGTTCAAACGGATCAAGCAGGCGGGGCGCTATACGTATTACCTCATCTTTGCCCTGAGCGACGAAACCTTCGCCCTCCTCTCCTCCCTGCCCGCCCCGGACGCCGGCCCCCGGGACTCCCCGGAACGAAGCCGGCTGATGTTTTACGTTGCCCTGCTGGATCAGCTCTACTGGATCACGGGCACCCTCATCGGGGCCGCCGCGGGGACCCTGATCCCCTTCAATATGGAAGGAATCGGCTTTTCCCTGACCGCCCTTTTTATCGTGCTCATGATCGAACAGATCCTCCGCCTGAGGCGGCCCCTGCCGTTTATCATTTCCGGCCTCACGGCGATCCTGGGAACCCTGCTCCTCCCCTCCCGGGTCTCCCTCCTCTCCGCCATGGTTCTCTCCCTGGTGCTGGTACAGGCCTTTGACCGGGGTTTTCGGGAGAAACCCCGGTGTTAACCGTTCCCCAGGCGCTGGCCTACACCTTTGCCATGGGAGGGGTGATCCTTTTCTGCCGGGCCGCCCCCTTCCTCTTTTTCCGGGACCGGGAAGGGGGGGAGCGGAAGGCGGGCTTTATGGGAACCCTCCTCTCCCTGGCGGAACAGGCCGCCCCCCCGGCGGCTATGACCGTATTGGCCTTTAACGCCATAGCCGGTTCCGTAAAAGAAGCCCCCCTCCTCGGCGCCCCGGTGCTGATCGCCTCGGGGATAACCGCCCTGGTCCATATATGGAAGCGGAATTCCCTGATCAGCATCTTTGCGGGGACCGCGCTTTATATGATTCTGGAAAGGCTCTGGTAAGGGCTCCGGAGGCAGGCTCCGCCGGTCGGTGAAGTCGGAATAATTATACAGTGATGCTTCCACAAATGAATAAATATACTTGACAGGGGCCGCCCCTTATGAGAAAATCCCCCCATGAAAATCGAAGATTTACAAGAAACCGCCCGGCTCGCCCACCTGAATCCGGACGAGGAGGAGTTGACCGGGGCCTTTCCCGCTTTTGAGCAGATGCTCGGTTTTTTTGCCGCCATGCAGGCGGCCGATGAGGACGGGGCCTTTTCCGCCTCTTCCCTCAACGAACCCCAGTGGACCGCCGGGTCCGGCCACTTCCGGCCCGATTCCGTGCAAAATAACCCGCGTAATTCCCCCTGTCCCGCCGCCGGCCTGAACGAAAACCTGCTCAACAACGCGGGTGAACGGGACGGACGGTTCATTGTGGTCCCCAACGTCCTGTAGGTATCCCGAACCGGGACCTTGCGCCTGTTTTAAAACCGGCGGTCCCTTTATTTTTGTCTCCGATTACGGTACGATAGGATGGAGGAATTAATACCCATGGCAATAACATTACCCGGCGGGTTTTTATCATATTACCAGGAGTGGGAAAAGCGGATCGGCGCTTTTATCGAATTTAAGGACGATCCTGACGAGCCGGAAGGGGGGGGCCTTCCCCCGGATCTGCCCCCCATCCCCCCGGAAACCGCCCCGCTCCGGGGGCTGCCGTGCGCGGTAAAGGACAATATCGCGGTGAAGGGTTTTTCCTTGAGCTGCGGGTCCAGGCTCCTGGAGAAGCTCCGGTCCCCCTATACCGCCACGGCGGTGCGGCGGCTGGAAGCCGCGGGGGCGGTGGTGATCGGCAAAACCAACATGGATGAATTCGGCATGGGTTCCTCCACCGACGCCTCGGGGATCAAGCGGACCAACAATCCCTGGGACCAGAGCCGGGTCGCGGGGGGCTCCTCCGGGGGATCCGCCTCGGCGGTGGCCGCCGGGATCGTGCCCTTTGCCCTGGGTTCCGACACCGGGGGATCGGTGCGGCAGCCCGCCTCCTTCTGCGGGATCCTGGGGCTCAAGCCCACCTACGGGGCGGTGTCCCGGTACGGCCTCGTGGCCTACGCCTCAAGCCTGGAGACCATCGGGGTCCTGGCGGACACCGCGGCCCGGTGCCGGAGGGTTTTCGCGGCCATCCGGGGGAAGGACCCCCGGGACGAAACCACCCGGGACCCTCCCCCGGGGGCCCCTCCCCTCTACGGCGCTTCCCGGGCCAGGGACGGCAAGGGGGTGATCGGGGTCCTCTCCCCGGAAGCGGTGGCCCGGGCAATCGCCGCGGCCGCGGCCCAGGAAGCCCCCGGGGTGCTGCACACCGCGGCCCAGGCGGCGGTACTGGAGGAAGAGGTGGACCGGGCCTTCCGGGCCGCCCGGGAACGGCTGGCCGGCATGGGCCACACCCTGGTGGAGGTGGAAATCCCCAGCCTGAAATACGGGGTTCCCGCCTATTACACCATCGCGACCGCCGAGGCCAGCGCCAATCTGGCCCGGTTCGACGGGGTGCGCTACGGCAAACGCCCGGACTGGGCTGAAAACCCCGACGACCTTATGGACAAAACCCGGGAAGCGGGGTTCGGGCCGGAGGTGAAACTGCGGATCCTCCTGGGGACCTTTGTCCTCCGCTCCGGATTCCAGGATCGCTACTACCTCCGGGCCCAGCGGATCCGGGCGGGGATACGCCGGAATTTCGAGGAGCTCCTGGGGGGGACCGATTACAACGCCCCCCCTCCCCCCTGCGACGGGATCCTCCTCCCGGTATTCCCCACCCGGGCTTTCGGCCGGGGGGAGACGGGACTCTCCCCCTTTGCCCAAAAAGCCGCGGATCTCTATACCTGCTGCGCCAACCTGGCGGGGCTCCCCGCCCTGTCCTTCCCCGCGGAAGTGGCGGGGGGCCTTCCCGTGGGGGTCCAGCTTCTGGGCCGGGCCTTTGCCGAGGCCGCCCTCCTGGATATCGCCGAAGCCTATGAGGCCAAATACCCTATCCCCCGTCCCGAGGGGTATCGTCCTTTTTGGAGCTAGCCATGTACCAGTCGTTTATCGGACTTGAAGTCCACATCCATCTTTTAACCAAAACCAAGGTCTTCTGCGGCTGCCGGTCCGCCTTTGGGGACGAGCCCAATACCAACGTCTGCCCGGTCTGTATGGGCTACCCCGGGGTGCTCCCCTCCCTCAACATTGAGGCCATGCGGATGGGCTGCATGGTGGCCCGGGCCTTGAACTGCCGGATCCCCCCCCGGACCTGGTTCGAGCGGAAACAGTATTTTTACCCCGATATGCCCAAGAATTACCAGATATCCCAGTTCGCGTCCCCCCTGGGGCAGGAGGGGCACTTCACCATTGAAGGCCGGGGGATCAACAAGCGGGTGCGGATCAAGGAATGCCACCTGGAGGAGGACGCGGGGAAGATGATCCACACCGGCACGGTCTCCCTCTTGGACTATAACCGGGCGGGGGTTTCCCTCCTGGAGATCGTTACCGAGCCGGACATGGAAACCGGGGAGGAAGCGGAGCTTTTTATCCAGCAGTTCCGGCGTATGGTCCGCTACCTGGGGGTCTGCGACGGCAATATGGAAGAGGGCTCCCTCCGGGCGGACGCCAACGTGTCGATCAACCTGCCCGGCAGGGGCCTGGGCCGGAAGGTGGAGATCAAAAACCTCAATTCCTCCCGGTTTGTCCGGCTGGCCCTCAACTACGAAATCGCCCGCCAGGGGGAACGGCTGGACCAGGGCAGGGACGTGATCCAGGAAACCCGGCTGTGGAACGAAAACCGGGATCAGACCGAGCCCATGCGGACCAAGGAAAACGCCCAGGACTACCGCTACTTTCCCGAACCGGACCTGCCGGTTTTTGAGCCCGACGAGGGTTTTCTCGCGTCGGTGGAGGAGGCCCTGGTGGAGCTGCCCATCCCCCGGATGCGGCGTTTTGAAACCAGTTTCGGCCTTTCGGCGGAGCAGGCGGACCTGATCTGCGAGGAAAAGGCCCAGGCCGACTATTTCGAGGCCGCCCTGGCCGAGGCGGTCCGCCGGGGCATGGAAATCCGGGACGCGGCGGGGCGGCTCTGCAACTGGCTCCTCACGGACATTAAGCACATCCTGGGCCGGGAGGGGCTCTCCCCCAAAGACCTCTCCTCCTTTACCCTGGGCCCCCGGCGCCTCGCGGCCCTGGCCGCCCTGAGCGCCCAGGGGGAGGTTTCCCTTAAAAACGCCCGGGAGGCGGTGGAGGTGGTTCTGGCCGAGGACAAGGACCCGGAGGCGGTCATCCGGGAGCGGGGCTGGGCCCGGATAGCGGACCCGGAAAAAATCGCCCGGACGGTCGATTCCGTGTACGCCGCGGAAAGGGCGGTCTTTGGGGAGGTCCGGTCCGCCCATACCGAGGGCAACCTCAAGCGGGCCCATACCCTCACCGCTTACCTGGTGGGCAAGGTGCTGGCGGCTACCGGCGGCCGGGCGGACCCCGGGATCGTCCGATCCCAGGTGGAAGCCCTGATCGCGAAAACGGCCTGAAGCCGGAAGGATGGAGGAACTATGCGGGTACTCGCCAGGGACATAGGGCGCTGCAAGGAAACCGGGGAGGTGGAAGTTTCCGGCTGGGTGCACCGGATCCGGGAACTGGGGGGGATCACCTTCGTGATCCTCCGGGACCGGTCGGGGCTGCTCCAACTGGTGCTTTCCGGGGAGGAATCCTCAGGCGAAGAGGCCGGGGCGGAAAACTCCCCGGGGGCGGCAGGTTCCGCCCTCACCCCGGAATCGGTGATCACCGCCCGGGGGCTTCCCGCCAAAAACGAGAAAGCCGTCGGCGGGGTGGAACTGCGGGTCCGGTCCCTGGAAATTATCAGCAAAGCCGCGGGGGATCTCCCCTTCCGGGTGAACGGGGACATCTCCAAGGTGGGGCTGGAGGCTATCCTGGACAACCGGGCCCTGTCCCTGCGGAACCCCCGGATCCGGGGGATATTCAAGGTCCAGGCCACGATCATCGAGGCCTTTTCCGCATACCTGCGGGAGCGGGACTTTACGGAGATTAAGACCAGCAAGCTCGTGGGGGGAGGCACCGAGGGGGGGGCCGAACTCTTTGAGGTGGAATATTTTGACAAAAAGGTCTGCCTGGCCCAGTCCCCCCAGATCTACAAGCAGATCATGGTGGCCTCGGGGCTGGAACGGGTCTTTGAGGTGGCCCCGGCCTACCGGGCGGAAAAGCACGATACCCCCCGGCATCTCAACGAGTATGTTTCCCTGGACGTGGAGATGGGGTTTATTGAATCGGAAAAGGACCTGATCGAACTGGAGAAGGGGCTCCTTTCCCATATCTTTGCCGAGGTGGCCCGGAAAAACGCCCCGGAACTGGACCTGTGGCAGGCGGCGGTCCCCGAAGCCGCGGCGGTGCAAAAGGCGCCGGTCATACCCTACGAAGAGGCCCTGAAGCTGGCCAACGCAGAGGCCGCGAAAAACCGGAACAGCCCCCGGCTCTTCGACATCAACCCCGAGGCGGAGCGGCTCCTCTGCGGCTGGGCGGGCCGGGAACGGGGGGTGGAGCTGGTATTTGTGAATGAATTCCCCCGGCGCTACCGGCCGTTTTACACCTATCCCCGGCGGGCGGGTCCCGAAGACTCAGGGGAAGGGGCCGCTTCCACCATGAGTTTCGACGCCCTGTTCCGGGGCCTGGAAATCACCACCGGGGGCCGGCGGCAGCACGATTACCAGGCCCTCCTCGCGGCCCTCCCCAAATTCGGCCTGACCCAGGGGGACATTGCGGGGTACGAGGTCTTTAAATACGGCTGCCCCCCCCACGGCGGTTTTGCCATAGGCTGCGAACGGCTCACCCAGAAGATCCTGGGGCTGGCCAACGTCAAAGAGGCAAGCCTCTTCCCCCGGGACCGCAGGCGCGTTACCCCCTGAGCCGGTTCCGGGAAAGGCCGTGATTTCCGGCGGGTTACCCTGAGACCAGACCGGCGTACTTCCGGAGCAGAGGGGCGTACTTCCGGGGCAGACGGACCTGCCCGTAACAGCCCGGACGGATCAGGTAAAAGAGGCGCCGGCGTTTAGGTTCAAATCCTTGGGAAACAACCAAGATTAACGGCTTTTTAACCGCAAGGGAGACTATGCAGTCAATTGCATGAGCATGAGCCTCCGCGGAGCAGAACGCTCAACTTGACCCGCAATGCAGGGGGGCTTTACTTTTCAGGACGGATCTTTCCCCCTGGACGCTTTTTGCGTGGGACAGAAACGATGGTTACTCGGGGGCCGGGGCGGATTTCCGGGGTTTAGCCGGGGGCGGGGGCCAACTGTCGGGGGGACTTG